>RFPX01000113.1 GCA_009925955.1 Betaproteobacteria bacterium | reverse complement strand
TGGCGTTGTTCATCGGCGTGCTCTACACGCTGCCCAACTTCTTCGGCGAAGCCCCCGCCGTCCAGGTTTCCAGTGCCAAGGTCACCGTCAAGGTCGACTTCAACATGGTCGACCGGGTGCAGAAGGCCTTGGACGATGCGTCCATCAAGGCCGATCGGGTTAAGCGCCAGGGAGCCGACCGCGTGGTGGTGCAGCTGCCGGGGGTGCAGGACACCGCGCGCGCCAAGGACATCATTGGCCGCACCGCCACCCTGCAGTTCCGCTTGGTGGACCAAGCCGGTACCGGCAGCGAGACCGTGCCGGTTCGTCTGTCCCCTGGCGAAACGGTACAGCGCACCGTGTCCTTGAAGCGCGAGGTGATCGCCACCGGCGAACAACTGGAGAAGGCTTCAGCCACATTGGACGAGAACCAGCGCCCGGCGGTGTCGGTGAACCTCAACGATGCAGCCGGCCGCGCCATGCGCAACGTGACCCGTGAAAACATGGGCAAGCCCATGGCCATCGTGCTGTATGAAAAGGGCAAGGGCGAAGCGGTTTCGGTGGCCACCATCCAGGGCGAGTTTGGCAACCAGTTCCGCATCACCGGCAACTTCACCCCGCAGGAAACGGCGGACATTGCCCTGCTGACCCTCCACCCTGGCCCTGGCCTTCAACCTGCTGCTGCTGGTGGCGGTGCTGTCGATGCTGCAGGCCACGCTGACGCTGCCGGGCATTGCGGCCATTGCGCTGACGCTGGGTATGGCCATTGACGCCAACGTGCTGATCAATGAGCGGGTGCGCGAAGAACTGCGCAACGGGGTGCCGCCGCAGTCGGCCATCCATGCCGGCTATGAACGGGCCTGGGCCACCATTTTGGACTCCAACGTGACCACCCTGATCGCCGGCGTGGCCCTCCTGGCCTTCGGCTCGGGCCCCGTTCGCGGCTTTGCCGTGGTGCATTGCTTGGGCATTCTCACCTCGATGTTCTCGGCGGTGGTGTTCTCGCGTGCGCTGGTCAACCTTTGGTATGGCCGGCAGAAGAAGCTCAAGGGCGTGTCCATTGGGCAGGTGTGGAGGCCTGCGGCCACCCCTGCGGCGGCGCAAGCGCCCACGGACCTCAAGGCCTGAAGCGGACAGGAGCACAAGCCATGGAATTCTTCCGAATCAGCCGCGACATCCCGTTCATGCGCCACGCCTTGGTGCTGAACATCATTTCCTTCCTGACCTTTGCCGCGGCGGTGTTCTTCATTGCCACGCGCGGCCTGCACCTGTCCATTGAATTCACCGGCGGCACGGTGATGGAGGTGGAGTACCAACAGGCCGCCGACATCAACAAGACCCGCGAGGCCGTGGAGGCCCTGGGGTTTGGTGAGGTTCAGGTTCAGAAGTTCGGCACCTCACGCGACGTGCTCATCCGGCTGCCCGTGCGGGGTGAGATGAAACAAGGCGAGGTCTCGGCCCGCACCTTCGAGGCGCTGTGCAGTGCCGAGGCCGGCACGGTGCAGAGCAAGAGCTACACCACACCGCAGGGCGAGCAGGTCACGCGTGTGGCCTGTGTGAAGGCTGAACAAGAGCCGCTCAAGCTCAGCCGTACCGAGTTCATCGGCCCGGCCGTGGGGTCTGAGCTGGCACGCGACGGCGCGCTGGCCCTGTTGTTCACCGTGATTGGCATCATGCTGTACTTGGCGGTGCGCTTCGAGTGGAAGTTCAGCGTGGCCGGCATCATCGCCAACCTGCATGACGTGATCATCATCCTGGGCTTCTTCGCCTTCTTCCAGTGGGAGTTTTCGCTGCCCGTGTTGGCCGCGATTCTGGCGGTGCTGGGCTACTCGGTGAACGAGTCGGTGGTCATCTTCGACCGGATCCGCGAAGTGTTCCGCAAGTACCGCAAGCTGAGCACGCCGCAGGTGATCGACAACGCAATCACCTCCACCATCAGCCGCACCGTCATCACCCACGGCAGCACGCAGATCATGGTGCTGTCGATGCTGATCTTTGGCGGGCCCACGCTGTTCTATTTCGCCTTGGCCCTGACCATCGGCATTCTGTTTGGCATCTATTCCTCGATCTTCGTGGCCGCGGGCATTGCCATGTGGTTGGGGGTGCAGCGCGAAGACCTGATCAAGAGCACGCCGGCCAAGACCGAAGACCCCAACGACCCCAATGCGGGTGCCGTGGTTTGAAGCGCCGGTATCGGCGCGCCCTGCTTGGCCATTAGCCTTTAGTGATGAGCCCGTCACGCCGCCTGTTCCTCGTGACTTGGCTGGTGGGGTTGGCTGCGCTTTACCAGGCGTGGACGGAGCACGCGGCCGCGCCAGCCGTGCAGGCCGAGCAGGGCGCGCTGGTGGCCCTGTCGGCGGTGCTGGTCGTCACTCCGTGGATGGCCGGGCCTGGTGTGTTGTGGCTGTTGCGCCGCAGGCCTGCCGGGGGGGTGAACCTGCCCCATGCCGAATACTGGTTCACCGGTGATCGCCGGGGGCCCAGCCTGGACAAGCTGTCACCCTTTTTGGATGGATTTGGCACCTGGCTGCAGGTGTTCCTGATCGGCGTGTTGGCCCTTTTCGTCTACGAGCGTGTGGACCCCCGCGCCGCCTCGGTCTCGGCGGTCTTGTTTCTGGCTTGGACCATGGCCTTTCTGGGGGGCACGGTGTGGTGGGTGCGGCGCGTGATGGCTGCGTTTCCACAGCCCGATGAGGGCACCCGGGGTGTGAAGCGCTTCAGGCGCCCGCGCCGCCCGGGCCGATGAAGGCCAGCGCCTGCGCCAAGCGTTTGGACCAGTCGGTTTCGTTGTGTCCTGTTCCGGCGTATACGCGGACCGTGCCGTCGGCCGGGCCGTAGCCGCGCGCGCGCAGCAGCGCCTCGAACTGGCGCAAACCGGGCTCGTAGAGCGAGTCCAGGGCGTCGTCACCACGGTCGACCCAGATCCGGTGGCGCCCTGCGCGAGGCAAGTGCTGTTCCAAGTACGCCAAGAAGGCCCGTGAGAGGTCTTGTTGGCGCTTGTCGAGCTCGCTGCGGCTGGCGGCCACCGATACCCAATGGGTGGACAAGCCGGCTGCGCCAGAGAACACCTGCGGGTACTCGCACAGGGCGTACAGGGAGATCAGGCCGCCCATGCTGGCGCCGGCCACCATGACACCATGCTCGGCCGAACGGGGGCCCCAGCGGGCCTCTACGCGCGGCAGCAGGTCTTCCACGATCAAGCGCAGGTAGGCATCGGCCAGCGGCCGGCCCTGTGCCTCGCCCTTCACATACGCATCCCGTGCACCCGCCGGTGCGAAGGCCAGGGCTTTTTCCGGGTAGTACTCGGCGTAGCGCTGGTGCTCTCGGTTCCAGATGCCCAGCACCAGCGTGGGCAGCCAGCGGCCTGACTGCACCAGGCCGTGCACCGCTTCATGGGCGCGCCAGGCTTGGCGGTTCCAGGTGGTTCGGGGGTCGAAGAGCATTTGCCCGTCGTGCATGCACAGCACGCGGTAGGGCTGGCCGGCCTTGAAGCCCGGCGGTATCCACACGTCGACGGGCCTGGTGGGGGCGTGCCGCGAGGGCAGGTCGAGCCAGCGCTCCAGCGTGCCGGTTTCGACCTGGGCAAGGGGCGCAGCCCCGCTTGCGGCGCTGCTTTGGGCCAGGCTAGGCGGGCTGCTCATGAGGGGGGACAGGGGAGACAGGGCGGTGAGTGCAGGAGCCCCCAGCCCCCAGCAGCGCCGCAGCCAGGAACGGCGGCTGCAGCGTTCAGAACGGAATGTCATCGTCCATGTCGGCGATCCCGCCGGCGGGCTTGGCCGCGGGCCTGGCGGCGCCGGCCGGCTTGGCTGCGGGCGCTTCGCGGCGGGCGGGCGTGTAGCCTTCTTCATCGCCCATGCCGCCACCGCCGCCCATGCCGCCCCCTTCGCGACCGCCCAGCATCTGCATCTGCTCGGCCACGATTTCGGTGGTGTAGTTGTCTTTGCCGTCCTTGTCTTGCCACTTGCGGGTCTTGAGACGCCCCTCCACATAAACCGGACGGCCCTTCTTGAGGTACTCGCCGGCGATTTCGGCCAGGCGGTCGTAAAAGACCACCCGGTGCCACTCGGTTTCCTCGACACGCTCACCGCTGTCCTTGCTCTTCCAGTTTCGGGTGGTGGCGATGCTGACGTTGCACACGGCCGAGCCGCTGGGCGTGTAGCGCAACTCGGGGTCGCGCCCGAGGTTGCCGATGAGAATCACTTTGTTGATCGAGGCCATGGGGTACTCCGCGGTTCGGAAAAGGTGAGGGGGACTTCGCTTGGGGTTGGTGCACTCGATTATGCCGACCGGGTGCGCCGCGCCCATCCCTCAGCGGAGGGTTGGTGGAGGGCATGCCCTGGGGTGCACCCCTGCGGGGACGGCCGGTCCATCCTGGCCGCCCGGTACCATTCGGGTTTCGCGCTGTTTGCATGTCTGCCCTGCCCACACCTCCCTCATCCGACTTGGCCCATACGCCCCTGGCGGTCCTGCACGAGGTCTTCGGCTACAGCGCTTTTCGAGGTCAGCAAGGCGCCATCGTTGACCATGTTTGTGCGGGGCACAACGCCCTGGTGCTCATGCCCACCGGTGGTGGCAAAAGCCTGTGCTACCAAGTCCCCGCCCTGGTGCGTCAGCGCCGTGGCCAAGGTGCCACCCTGGTGGTCAGCCCCCTGATTGCCTTGATGCAAGACCAGGTGAGCACCCTGGAGCAGTTGGGTGTGGAGGCCGCCTTTCTCAACTCCAC
>RFPX01000112.1 GCA_009925955.1 Betaproteobacteria bacterium | reverse complement strand
CAGGGTGAGGGCGCCGATGCGGTGGTCTATGTTCTGGAGGTGAACCCGCGTGCTTCGCGCACCGTGCCTTATGTGAGCAAGGCCACCGGTCAAAGCCTGGCCAAGATTGCGGCGCGCTGCATGGCCGGGCAGAAGATTGCGCAGCAGAAGGGGCTGGGGGGGCGCGCACCCCATGAGGTGATCCCGCCGTACTTCACCGTCAAGGAAGCCGTCTTCCCCTTCAACAAGTTCCCGGGCGTAGACCCCATCCTGGGCCCCGAGATGCGTTCAACGGGTGAGGTGATGGGCGTCGGTGCCACCTTCGGTGAGGCCATGCTCAAGAGCCAACTGGGCGCCGGTTCCCGCCTGCCCACCAAGGGCACGGTGGTGATCACCGTCAAGGACCATGACAAGGACCGTGCGGCCAAGGTGGCCGCTGACCTGACGGGCTTGGGCTTTCAGATCGTGGCCACCAAGGGCACGGCGGCGGCCATCAGTGCCGCCGGCACACCCGTCAAGGTGGTCAACAAGGTCAAGGATGGCCGCCCGCACATTGCCGACATGGTCAAGGCCGGTGAAATCCAGTTGGTGTTCACCACCGTTGATGAAACGCGCACGGCCATTGCCGATTCACGCTATATCCGCACGGCAGCCCTGGCCAACCGGGTGACCTACTACACGACCATGGCCGGTTGTGAAGCGGCCACCGAGGCGCTCAAGCACGAAGAAGACCTCACCGTGATGTCGGTTCAGGAACTGCACCGCCAACTCCACTAAACTTCCAGTCGAGATTGGCCGCCGCCCAAGGCTTGAAGTGCAAGCCGGGCGGCGGTTTTCATTCCAGGAGACCCCGATGACGACCATTCCGCTGACCAAGCGCGGTGCCGAAAAACTCAAGGAAGAGCTGCACCGGCTGAAGACCGTGGAACGCCACGCCGTGATCCAGGCCATCGCCGAAGCGCGTGCCCAGGGCGATCTGTCGGAGAACGCCGAATACGACGCCGCCAAGGACAAGCAGGGCTTCATCGAGGGTCGAATTCTGGAGCTTGAGAGCAAGCTGGCGGCGGCGCAAATCATCGACCCGAGCACGCTGGACGCTGATGGCCGTGTTGTGTTTGGTGCCACGGTTGATCTCGAAGACGAAGACAGCGGCAACAAGGTGACCTACCAAATCGTGGGCGACGACGAAGCCGACCTCAAGCTGGGCTTGATTTCGGTGAGTTCGCCGATTGCGCGCGCGCTGATCGGCAAGGAAGCGGGCGATGTGGCCGAGGTGCAGGCGCCCGGCGGCAAGCGCAGCTATGAAGTCATCGAGGTGCGCTATCTTTGACGCACAGCGCAAAGCCTAGCGAAAGGCCCCGCCACGGCCTGCGGTGCCCCACCGCAGCCGAGACCATGGGATGGCGCTTAGGCCTTTTTCGTGCTGGTCAGCCGTTTCTTGGCGCGCTTGATCATGCCGCCGGCGGTGACCCGCTCGTTGCCCATCACCCGAACCTTTTTGACCTGAGGGCGGTGGTTGCCGCTCTTGCTGAATTTGAGGATCTTGACCTCGCGCGGGCCGGCCATGCGGTCTTCATCCGCGGCCTTGGCCTTTTCCGGCATGGGGCGCCACAGCACCAGCAGCTTGCCGATGTGCTGGATGGGGGCAGCCGAAAGGCTGTCGGCCAGCTCCAGCAGGGCGGCCTCGCGCACGGCTCGGTCGTCGCTGAAGACGCGGATCTTGATCAGGCCATGCGCCTTCAGCGCGGCATCCACCTCTTTGCGGACGGCTGGCGTGAGGCCATCGGCGCCGATCATCACCACGGGGTTGAGGTGGTGGGCGGCGGCACGGTGCTCCTTGCGCTGAGCGGGCGTGAGTTGGATCGCAGACATTGACGCATTATCGGTGCACCCATGAAGATCAACACCAAGAGCAAGAAGGTCAACAAGGCTTGGCTGGCCGACCACATCAACGATCCCTATGTGAAGATGGCGCAGCGCGAAGGCTACCGCTCGCGTGCGGCCTATAAGCTCAAGGAGATTGATGAGGCCCTGCAGCTGGTCCGCCCGGGCCAGGTGGTGGTGGATTTGGGCGCCACACCGGGCGCCTGGAGCCAATACCTGCGACGCCGTTTTGCACCCAAGGAGGCGGGCACGGGCGGTGCGGCGGTGGGCGAGCTCAACGGCACCATCATCGCCTTGGACATCCTGCCCTTCGAGCCCCTGGAAGGTGTGCGCTTCATCCAGGGCGACTTCCGGGAAGAGGCCGTTGTGGGCGAACTCGAAGCCGCTTTGGACGGACGCGCCGTCGACCTGGTGGTGTCGGACATGGCGCCCAACCTCTCAGGCATTGAGTCTTCAGATTCCGCCCGCGTGGCCCACCTGATTGAGCTGGCCATTGAGTTCTGCCAGGCCCACCTGCGCCCGGAAGGCGCGCTGGTGTGCAAGGCTTTTCATGGCAGCGGCTACAGCCAACTGGTCGAGGTCTTCAAGGCCAATTTCCGCATCGTGAAAAAAATCAAGCCCAAGGCCTCACGGGACCGGTCGGCGGAAACCTTTCTGGTGGGTTTGCATCCCAAGAAGGTCCGCTGAGACCCTGTTGGGTCAGGGGTGTGTTGCCAAACGTACACAAGGCTTGACTCTCCTAGAATCGGACGCATATTGAGGGTAGGAAGGCCGCCTCCGGCTTTCGCCCAAGGAGCTCAGGTGAACAATCAATGGTTTTCGAAGGTGGCTGTTTGGCTGGTGATCGCCCTGGTGCTGTTCACCGTGTTCAAGCAGTTCGACCGCAGCGTGGGCTCCGGCAACACCATCGCCTACTCGGATTTCCTGGAAGAGGTGCGGGCCAAGCGCATCCGCCAGGTGACGTTGCAGGAAGGCAATGGCAGCACCGAAATCATCGCCGTCACGCACGATGACCGCCGCATCCGCAGCAATGCCACCTACCTCGACCGGGGCCTGGTGGGCGACCTCATCAACAACGGCGTGAAGTTTGACGTCAAGCCGCGTGAAGAGCCGTCGCTGCTGATGAGTTTGCTGGTGTCCTGGGGACCGATGCTGTTGCTGATCGGCGTCTGGGTCTATTTCATGCGCCAGATGCAGGGTGGCGGCAAGGGCGGGGCCTTCAGCTTTGGCAAGTCCAAGGCCCGCATGCTGGACGAGGCCAACAACTCCACCACCTTCGCCGATGTGGCGGGCTGCGACGAGGCCAAGGAAGAGGTCAAGGAGCTCGTTGACTTTCTGAAGGATCCGCAAAAGTTCCAGAAGCTGGGCGGTCGCATTCCGCGCGGCGTGCTGCTGGTGGGCCCTCCGGGTACCGGCAAGACCTTGTTGGCCAAGGCCATTGCGGGCGAGGCCAAGGTTCCCTTCTTCAGCATTTCCGGCTCGGATTTCGTGGAAATGTTCGTGGGTGTGGGCGCGGCCCGTGTTCGCGACATGTTCGAGCAGGCCAAGAAGAGTGCGCCTTGCATCATCTTCGTCGATGAAATCGACGCCGTGGGCCGTCACCGTGGGGCCGGCCTGGGTGGTGGCAACGACGAGCGGGAACAGACCCTCAACCAGATGCTGGTGGAGATGGACGGCTTCGAGACCAACCTGGGCGTCATCGTGATGGCGGCCACCAACCGGCCCGACATCTTGGACCCCGCGCTGCTGCGCCCGGGCCGTTTCGACCGCCAGGTGTACGTGACCCTGCCCGATGTGCGTGGGCGCGAGCAGATCTTGAACGTGCACATGCGAAAGGTGCCGGTCGGCCAAGACATCAAGGCCGACATCCTGGCCCGTGGCACGCCTGGCTTCTCCGGCGCTGACCTGGCCAACTTGGTCAACGAGGCTGCGCTCTTTGCTGCACGGCGCAACGCGCGTGTGGTGGAGATGGTGGACTTCGAGAAGGCCAAGGACAAGATCATGATGGGCCCAGAGCGCAAGTCCATGGTCATGCCGGAAGAGGAGCGCACCAACACCGCGTACCACGAGGCAGGACACGCCTTGGTGGCCCGCCTGATGCCCAAGACCGACCCGGTGCACAAGGTCACGGTGATCCCCCGCGGCCGCGCCTTGGGTGTGACCATGCAGTTGCCCGAAGGTGACCGCTACAGCATGGACAAGCAGCGCATGCTGTCGACCATCAGCGTGTTGTTTGGCGGGCGCATCGCCGAAGAGGTGTTCATGCACCAGATGACCACCGGCGCCAGCAACGACTTTGAGCGCGCCACGCAAATCGCGCGTGACATGGTGACGCGCTATGGCATGACCGAAGAGCTGGGGCCCATGGTCTATGCGGAGAACGAAGGGGAGGTGTTCCTCGGCCGGTCGGTGACCAAGACCACCAACATGTCCGAGGCGACGATGCAGAAGGTGGACCGTGAAGTGCGGCGCATCATTGATGAGCAGTACGCCACGGCGCGCAAGCTGATCGAGGACAACCAGGACAAGATGCACGCGATGGCCAAGGCCTTGCTGGAGTGGGAAACCATCGACAGCGAACAAATCGACGACATCATGTCGGGTAAGCCTCCGCGCCCGCCCAAGGACTGGACGCCCAGCAACCGTGGCGGTCAGCCGCCTTCGGCGCCTACCGTCAACCCCGGCGAGGCCACCGCAGCAGCCTGAGTGGGCTCTAAGGGCGTGATGTCAACACCGTCACAGCGGGGCCGTCAGGCCCCGTTTTCATGTTGGTCCGCCGGGCGTTTCCAGTTGACGCTGGACAGCCCGGTGGTGATGGGGATCGTCAACCTCACACCGGACTCCTTTTCCGACGGTGGTCAGCACGATGCACCCGAGGCAGCGCTGGCCCACGCGCAGCGCTTGGTGGAGGAGGGCGCCCACATCCTGGACCTGGGTGGCGAAAGCACGCG
>RFPX01000111.1 GCA_009925955.1 Betaproteobacteria bacterium | reverse complement strand
GATCAGCCGATCAGCCCGTGAGCAGGGCATTCAGGCGAATGCGAGGCACGGCCAAACCCTGTTGCGCCAAAGCACTCTCCATCAGGGGCACCAGCTGGCGCAGCTTGCTCAAGGCGGCGGCTTGCCGGGTCAACAAGGTCCAGCCCTGATCGTCCCAGGGGCCGGCCACCAGGTGGGGGCGCAGCGCCGGTGGCAAAACCGGCAAGACAGCCGCCAGGCACGCCTTCGAACGCGCCATCCGGTGGGCCAGTTGCGCCAAGCCGGGGTCCTCGCGCAGGGTGGAGCCCAGGGCGCGCGGCAGGGGTACCGAGTCAGCGAACCTGCCCATCCACGTACCACCACCGCCCGGCTTCCAGGACAAAGCGGCTCAGCTCGTGCATCCGATGGGCTTGGCCGGCCAGCTTGCTGCGCGCCACAAACTCCACTTCCGCGGTCGTGGGACCCGTCACCGCCGTGCGCTTGACCTGCAGCCCCAGCCACTTCAGGCCTTCCGGAAGGGCCTCCAAGGTGGCCGGTCGGGTGCTGGGGTGCCAGGTGTCCAGGATGTAAGCCCAATGGCCCAGCGCGTAGGCGCTGTAGCGCGAACGCATCAGGGTCGGTGCATCGGGCGCCTGCAGGTGTTGCGGACCTTCGTGCCAGCGGCCGCAACAGGCCGACAAGGGCAGCCCCAAATCACAGGGGCAGGCGGTTTGCACGGTGCTCATGGGAACGAGTGTAGGCCCGCGATAAACTCGAAAGTTGACCTTTTTGACGGCCAGACCCCAAGTCCAGGCCGCTACAGCGCATGTTGCCCAAGCTCCTGACCTCGATTTTTGGCAGTCGAAACGACCGCCTGCTCAAGCAGTACCGCAAGGTGGTGCAGCAGATCAATGCCCTGGAGCCCCGCTTCGAACAGATGGACGATGCGGCGCTGCGCAGCTTCACCGACGAACTGCGCGCGCGCGTGGCGGGCGGCACCACGCTCGATGAAGTCTTGCCCGAGGCCTTTGCGTTGACCCGCGAGGCCGGCAAGCGCACGCTGAAGATGCGGCACTTCGATGTGCAGCTCATCGGTGGCATGGCCTTGCACAGCGGCAAGATTGCCGAGATGCGCACCGGCGAAGGCAAAACGCTGATGGCCACCTTGCCGGTGGTGCTCAATGCCTTGGCGGGCAAGGGCGTGCACGTGGTGACCGTGAACGACTACCTGGCCCGGCGCGACGCCGAGTGGATGGGGCGCCTGTACAACTTCCTGGGACTGAGCGTGGGTGTGAACGTGCCTGGCATGGAGCGCGAGGCCAAGCAAGCCGCCTACAACGCCGATGTCACCTACGGCACCAACAACGAGTTTGGGTTCGACTACCTGCGCGACAACATGGTCTATGAGACGCGAGACCGGGTGCAGCGCGCGCTGCACTACGGCATCGTCGACGAAGTGGACTCCATCCTGATCGATGAAGCGCGCACGCCGCTGATCATCAGCGGGCAGGCCGAGGACCACACCGACCTGTATGTGCGGATCAACGCGGTGGTGCCGGCCTTGAAACGCCAGATCGGCGAAGCCGATCCGCGTACGGGCCAAGGCGTGATCGAGCCGGGCGATTTCACGGTGGATGAGAAGTCTCACCAGGTGGTGCTGACCGACGCTGGCCACGAGAACGCCGAGCAACTGCTGGCCAAAGCCGGCCTGTTGCCCGAAGGCGCCAGCCTGTACGACGCCGCCAACGTGACCCTGATGCACCATGTGTACGCCGCGCTGCGGGCACACCATCTCTACAACCGGGACCAGCACTATGTGGTGCAAAACGGCGAGGTGGTGATCGTGGACGAGTTCACGGGCCGTCTGATGAGCGGCCGCCGCTGGAGCGATGGCCTGCACCAGGCGGTGGAGGCCAAGGAGGGCGTGGCCATTCAGTCTGAAAACCAGACGATGGCCTCGATCACCTTCCAGAACTACTTCCGCATGTACGGCAAGCTCTCGGGCATGACCGGCACGGCCGACACCGAGGCCTACGAGTTCCAGGAGATCTATGGGCTGGAGACGGTGGTCATTCCCCCCAACAAGCCCACGGTTCGCCGCGACGAGAACGACCTGGTCTACAAGACCGCCCACGAAAAGCACAACGCGGTCATCGAGGACATCCGCGACTGCCACGGCCGTGGCCAGCCGGTGCTGGTGGGCACCACCTCGATTGAAAACAGCGAGATCCTCAGCGACCTGCTTCAAAAGGCGGATCTCCCCCACCAGGTGCTCAACGCCAAGCAGCACGCCAAGGAGGCTGAGATCGTGGCCCAGGCGGGGCGCCCCGGCATGATCACCATTGCCACCAACATGGCCGGCCGCGGCACGGACATCGTGCTGGGCGGCAATGTGGAAAAGCAGGTGCAGTTCATCGAGGCCGACGATTCGCTGGCCGATGCGGTGAAGGCCGAGCGCATCGCCACCTTGCACCGCGAGTGGCAAGGCCTGCATGAGAAGGTCAAGGCCGAAGGGGGCTTGCGCATCATCGCCACCGAGCGGCATGAAAGCCGGCGCATCGACAACCAGTTGCGGGGCCGTTCGGGCCGTCAGGGCGACCCGGGCTCTTCTCGCTTTTACCTCTCGCTGGACGACCCCTTGATGCGCATCTTTGCGGGCGACCGCGTGCGCGCCATCATGGACCGGCTGAAGATGCCCGAAGGCGAGGCCATCGAGGCGGGCATCGTCACCCGTTCGATCGAAGGTGCGCAGCGCAAGGTGGAAGCGCGCAACTTCGATGTGCGCAAGCAGTTGCTGGAGTACGACGACGTTTCCAACGACCAGCGCAAGGTCGTGTACCAGCAGCGCAACGAGATTCTGGAAGCCCAGTCGCTCAAGGAGACCATTGGCCACCTGCGCCACGGCGCGCTCACGCAGCTGGTGCGCCTGCACGTGCCCGAGGAGACGCTGGAAGAGCAGTGGGACCTGGCCGGGCTGGAGCGAACCTTGCGCGATGAATGGACCCTGGAGCTGCCCTTGGCCCAGCTGGTTCAGGGCTCCGAGTCCATCACCGATGAAGACATCCTGGAGAAGGTGTTGGCAGCGGCCGACGACCTGTTCCAGACCAAACTCGACATCGTGGGCGAGGAGCAGTTCACGCCGTTTATGCGCATGGTGCTGCCGCAGAGCATGGACACCCACTGGCGCGAGCACCTGGCCGCGCTGGACTACCTGCGCCAGGGCATTCACCTGCGCGGCTATGCCCAAAAGAACCCCAAGCAGGAATACAAGCGCGAGGCCTTCGAGCTGTTCTCGCAGTTGCTGGACGCCGTGAAACTGGAGGTCACCCGCACGCTGATGACGGTGCGCATCCAGACGCGAGAGCAGGCCCAAGAGCTCGAGGCGGCGGCCCAACAGATTGAAGAAGCGGCCGGCCAGCTCAGCAACGTCACCTACACCCACCCCAATGAGGACGGTTCGGTGAGCACGGAAACCGACCCGAGCACCGTGGCACCTGAACTGCCTCGCGTGGGCCGCAACGACCCTTGCCCCTGCGGCAGCGGCAAGAAGTACAAGCAGTGCCACGGCAAGCTGAATTGAGAGCTGAACATGCCCGTCAACCTTCAAGCGCCTGACCCCGCCAAGCTGCAGCCCGTGGCCGGGGTGCAACTGGGCATCGCCATGGCCGGCATCCGAAAGGCCAACCGGCGTGACCTCACGGTCATCACCGTGGACGAGGGCGCCTGCGTGGGTGGTGTCTTTACGCTCAACCGCTTCTGCGCTGCACCGGTGCAGCTGTGCCGCCAACACCTGTCGGCACAGGCCCCCGGCGGGCAGGGTATCCGTGCGCTGGTGATCAACACCGGCAATGCCAACGCGGGCACCGGCGAGGATGGCTTGGTCCGTGCACGCCAGACCTGCATTGCCTTGGCTCGGCACCTGAACCTGGCGCCCGAGCAGATCCTGCCCTTTTCCACCGGCGTGATCATGGAGACCCTGCCGGTTGACCGCATCGAGGCGGGGCTGCCGGCGGCGCTGGCCGACCTCAAGGCCAACAACTGGGGCGTGGCCGCAGAGGGCATCATGACCACCGACACCTTGCCCAAGGCTGCTTCACGTCAGGTGGTGATTCAGGGCAAGACCGTGACCGTGACCGGCATCAGCAAAGGTGCCGGCATGATCAAGCCCAACATGGCCACGATGCTGGGCTTTGTGGCCACCGATGCGGTGATTGCACCGCGCCTGATGGATGAGTTGGTCCGCGAGACGGCCGATCGCAGCTTCAACCGCATCACGATTGACGGCGACACCTCCACCAACGACTCCTTCATCGTCATCGCCACCCACAAGGCCGGCCATGCGCCGATCGAGCAGCTCGACAGCCCCGAGGGCGTGTTGCTGCGCGAGGCCCTGTTTGGTGTGGCGCAGGAACTGGCCCAGGCCATCGTGCGCGACGGTGAAGGCGCCACCAAGTTCATCACCGTGCGGGTCGAGGGCGGGCAGACCAAGGAAGAGTGCCGCCAGGTGGCCTACGCCATTGCCCACTCGCCGCTGGTCAAGACCGCCTTCTTTGCCAGCGACCCCAACCTGGGCCGCATCCTGGCGGCCGTGGGCTATGCCGGCATTGCCGACCTGGACCAGACCAAGATCGACCTGTACCTGGACGACGTGCACGTGGCGCACCAGGGTGGCCGCCACCCGAACTACCGTGAGGCCGATGGCCAGCGCGTGATGAAGCAAAGCGAGATCACGGTCCGGGTGCTGCTCAACCGGGGCGGCCTTGCGCGCGCCACGGTGTGGACCTGCGATCTGTCGCACGACTACGTGAGCATCAACGCGGACTACCGCAGCTGATTTGCCAAGGCGCAACCCCCCGTTGACGGACCCCGCCCCCAACGACGCTCCAACCCACG
>RFPX01000012.1 GCA_009925955.1 Betaproteobacteria bacterium | reverse complement strand
GGCGCTGGCCAAGCCCGATGTCATCGTGATGCACCCCGGACCCATCAACCGAGGGGTGGAGATCGACTCGGCTGTGGCCGATGGCGAGCACAGCGTGATCCTGCCCCAGGTCACCTTTGGCATCGCCGTGCGCATGGCGGTGATGAGCATCATCGCAGGCAACGAGGCGTGAGCACCATGAAGATCCTGATCTCCAACGGCCGAGTGGTCGACCCTGCCAGCGGCCGCGATGCGGTGGGCGACCTGGCCATCGTGGGCGACCGCATCGTGGCCATCGGTGCGGCCCCCGCGGGCTTCGAGCCTGATCAGCGTTTCGATGCCCGAGGCTGGGTGGTGATGCCCGGCTTGGTGGATTTGGCGGCGCGCCTGCGCGAGCCCGGCCATGAACATGAAGGCATGCTGGAAAGCGAGCTCGCCGCAGCGGCCGCCGGTGGCGTGACCAGCCTGGTGTGTCCGCCCGACACCGACCCCGCTTTGGACGAGCCGGGCCTGGTGGAGATGCTCAAGTTCCGCGCGCGGCAACTCTCCCGCTGCCGCCTCTTCCCCTTGGGAGCGCTCACGCAGGGCCTGCGTGGCGAGGTGCTCACGGAAATGGCCGAGTTGACCGAGGCGGGCTGCATCGGGTTTTCGCAGGCCGAGGTGCCGATTCAAGACACGCAGGTGTTGCAGCGGGCCATGCTGTACGCCGCCACCTATGGCTACACCGTGTGGCTGCGCCCGCAGGACCATGGCCTGGGCAAGGGCGTGGCCGCCAGCGGGCCCGTGGCCACCCGCATGGGTCTGTCGGGTGTGCCGGTGGCGGCTGAAACGGTGGCCCTGCACACCATCATTGAGTTGATGCGCTCCACCGGAGCCCGCGTGCACCTGTGCCGCATCAGCAGTGCGGCCGGTGTCCACCTGGTGCGGCAGGCCAAGGCCGAGGGCTTGCCCATCACCAGTGACGTCAGCATCAACAACCTGCACCTCACCGACGTCGACATCGGATTCTTCGACTCGGCCATGCGCCTGGTGCCGCCGCTGCGGCAAGACCGCGACCGGCAGGCCCTGCGGCAGGGATTGGCCGACGGCACCCTGGACGCCTTGGTCAGCGACCACCTGCCACTGAGCCGAGACGAGAAGACGCGGCCCTTTGCGGAAGCCGAGCCGGGCGCCACGGGCCTGGAACTGTTGCTCAGCCTGGCCTTGAAGTGGGGGCAAGCCTCGGGCCTGTCACTGGCCGATACGCTGGCGCCCATCACCAGCCGCGCGGTGGCCGTACTGGGCCCCACCTTGGGCTCGCTGTCGGCCAGCGCCGGACGCCTGGTGGAAGGCGGCGTGGCCGACATCTGCTGCTTCGACCCCAGCGTTCAGTGGCAGGCCACGCCCCAAGCCCTGCGCAGCCAAGGCAAGCACACGCCCTTTGCCCCCAGCAGCACCGAGTTTGCGCTGCCCGGCCAGGTGCGCTTGACCCTGGTGGCCGGATCCGTGGCGTACAACGCGGCCCCCTGAGCCCAGGCTGCGGAACATCCCCATGTGGCTGGCACTGGCTCGACTCCTGCGTGCGGTGCTGCACGGTGTGCACGGCATCGCCATCGTGCTGTGGCGCTTTCCTCGGCTAGACGAAGCCGGCCGGCAAGCCCGCATCCAGTGGTGGTCTGCAGGCATGCTGCGCTGCCTGGGCATGGGCCTGGAGGTGCAGGGCCAGTTTCGGACCGGCGGCACCCTGATCGTGGCCAACCACATCTCTTGGATCGACATCATGGCCATCCACGCGGTGTGCCCGCGCGCGCGCTTCGTGTCCAAGGCCGACGTGCAGGAGTGGCCCTTGGTCAACCGCTTGGTGGACTGCGCGGGCACGCTGTATGTGCGCCGTGAGCAGCGGCGCGACGCCATGCGCGTGATGCACGAGATGGCACAGGCCTTGAAGAATGGCCACTGCGTGGCCGTGTTCCCCGAAGGCACCACGGGCAACGGGCGCGCCTTGCTGCCCTTTCACGCCAACCTCCTGCAGTCGGCCATTGCCGTGGAGGCCCCAGTGCAGCCCGTGGCGCTGCGCTACCGCGACCGCGACCACGCCATCAGCCCGGCGGTGGAGTTCCTGGGCGAGACCACCCTGACCCAGAGCCTGTGGCGCATCGCCCGCGGCCGGGGCGTGGTGGTCACGGTGAACGCGCTGACCGCTCGCTCGAGCGCCCACGCCGACCGCCGGTCGCTGGCTGCTGTCCTGCGAAGCGACCTGGCTCGGGCACTGGGTGAAGAGGTGGGTGAAGAGGTGGGTGAAGAAGGGGGGCCATCGTGGGGTGAACACGCCGACGCGGCGCCTGCGGTCTTGGGCGATACACCGTCGCGCGGCGCTGCCTAGAATGCGGCTCGCCCTTTCTCGACCTTGCCTGCCCGAGCGATGAACACTGAACCCACCACCCTTGAGCCGCGTGACAAGGCGGAGATCCTGGCCCAGGCGCTGCCCTACATCCGGCGCTTCCACGGCAAGACCATGGTGATCAAGTACGGTGGCAACGCCATGACCGACCCGGCCTTGCAGAAGGCCTTTGCGGAAGACGTGGTGCTGCTCAAGCTCGTGGGCATCAACCCCATCGTGGTCCACGGGGGCGGCCCGCAGATCGACGAGGCGCTCAGCCGCCTGGGCAAGAAGGGCACCTTCATCCAGGGCATGCGGGTCACCGACGAGGAAACCATGGAAGTGGTGGAGTGGGTGCTGGCCGGTGAGGTGCAGCAGGACATCGTGGGCCTGATCAACGCGGCCGGTGGCAAGGCCGTGGGCCTGACCGGCCGAGACGGGGGACTCATCCGGGCGCGCAAGATGCGTCTGCAAGACAAGGATGACCCGAGCCGGGAACACGACATTGGACAGGTCGGTGTCATCGAGTCCATCGATCCCAGTGTGGTGCAGGCCCTGCAAGACGATGCGTTCATCCCGGTGGTCAGCCCCATCGGATTCGGCACCGAAAACGAGAGCTACAACATCAACGCGGACCTGGTGGCCAGCAAGCTGGCCGAGGTGCTCAAGGCTGAGAAGCTGCTGATGCTCACCAACATCAAGGGCGTGCTGAACAAGGAAGGTCAACTCCTGACCGAGCTGACCGCGCGCCGTATCGACGAGCTGGTGGAAGACGGCACCATCAGCGGCGGCATGCTGCCCAAGATTGCAGGGGCCATCGACGCGGCCAAGTGCGGCGTGAATGCCGTGCACATCGTCGACGGCCGCGTGCCCCATGTGCTGCTGCTGGAGATCCTGACGGATCAGGCCTTCGGCACCATGATCCGCTCTCACTGAGCGCCCGCCGTGGCCTGGCCCGCCGCCGGTGCGCGCACCGTGTGGTTCTTCGATCTGGACAACACCCTGCACGACGCTGGCTCGGCGGTGTTCCCCCGCATGAACGCGGCGATGACCGCCTACATCTGCGAGCACCTGGGCCTGCCCGTGGAGCAAGCCGACGCCCTGCGCGTGCACTACTGGCAACGCTATGGCTCTACGCTGCTGGGCCTCATGCACCACCACCGGGTCAAGGCGGCCCACTTTCTGCATGAAACCCACCGATTCCCCGACCTGGAACAGCGCGTGCGCGGCCATGCGCACGACCTGTATCGTCTGCGCCGCCTTCGGGGCGTCAAGCTGCTGCTGACCAACGCACCGGCCCAGTACGCGCGCCGGGTGCTGCAGGCCTTGCGGATCGAAGACTGCTTCGATGCCGTCATCCCGATTGAACAGATGACGGTGTTTGGCCGCCTGCGCCCCAAGCCCGATCGGCGGCTGTTTCGCAAGCTGCCGGCCATGTTGAAGGTGGCACCCCGGCGCTGCGTGCTGGTGGAAGACACCCTGGAACACCAGAAGGCCGCACGGGCCGAGGGCTGGCGCACCGTGTGGATGCAACGCTGGATGCGTGTCAGCCAGCGCAAAACCGGGGCCATGGGGCGCGGCTTCATGGGCCGCCCGGTCTATGTGGACCGCCGCCTGAGCAGCCTGGCTGCCCTGTGACAGAATCAGCGCTCAGGTGTTCTGCACCTTCCACCGCCTGTTTCCGCCATGACGCCTCAGCCTGCCAGCCCGTTCCCCACTGCCGCCGCTGCGACTGACGACACCGCAAGCGAGGCCGCTTCGGGTGCGGGCCGCAAGCGTCCGCGGCCCGGTGAGCGGCGCATCCAGATCCTGCAGACCTTGGCCTCGATGCTGGAGCAGCCCGACGCCGACCGCATCACCACGGCGGCCTTGGCCGCCCGCCTGGAGGTCAGCGAGGCGGCGCTGTACCGCCACTTCGCCAGCAAGGCGCAGATGTTCGAAGGGCTGATCGAGTTCATCGAGTCCAGCCTGTTCACCTTGTTCAACCAAATCACCCAGGGGTCGGGCGATGGGCGTGAGCATGCCCGGCGCATCGTGTTCGTGCTGCTGCAGTTTGCCGAACGCAACCCCGGCATGACCCGCGTGATGGTGGGCGATGCCCTGATCCTTGAGCATGAACGGCTTTCCGCGCGCATGGTGCAACTGTTCGACCGTGTGGAGTCCCAGCTCAAGCAGTGCCTGCGCGAAGCGGGTGATGCGGCCGGCTCCACCACGGCCACCGTCGATGCGCAGATTCGGGCGGCGGCCTTGACCGCCTTGGCCCTGGGGCGCCTGCAACGCTTTGCCCGCTCGGGTTTTAAGCGCAGCCCCACCGAACACGCCGAGGCCACGCTGGCCCTCATGACCGTCTAGTGCAGCCCCAGGCGCACGGCTTGGCGGCGGGGCCCGCCCAGCACATCGGCCCGCAGGGCTGCATCTTGGAACTGTGGCCGCAGCGAGCGGCCTTTGATCCGGCGCTCAAGATGCTGCTGGTGGCCGACGCCCACTTCGGAAAAGGGCACACCTTTCGCCGCCATGGGCTGCCGGTGCCCGCCGCTTCAGAGGAGGCCATGGTGCGGCGCCTGGAGGTGCTGTTGGAGGCCACCGCTGCTGACGAGCTCGTTTTCCTGGGCGACCTGCTGCACGGCCCCTGGTCCCAGGAGCCGCAGGCACTGCAGGCCCTGGCGCAATGGCGTGCCCGCCACCCGGCTTTGGAGGTTCACCTGGTGCGGGGCAACCACGACCACCATGCTGGAGACCCTCCGGCCCAGTTGGGTATCGAGGTCCATGCCGGTCCGCTTCGCCGTGGACCGTGGGCCCTGGTGCACGAACCCGAGGCGGTGCGTGTGCAAGCCAGTGAATGCCCCAAAGGCCGGCAACACGCCATAGGCCGGGGTCATGCGAAAGCACGGCCTGCGCCTGCGCCTGCCGTGCTTTCGCATGACCCCGGCCTATGGCGTGTTGCCGGCCTTTGGGGCATTCACTGGCTTGCACACGCAGGCTGCGCTGGGAGACGATCGGGTGTACGCTGTGTTGGAGGAAGAAGGCTTGGTGGTGCCCTTGCAGCGTTGAACACAGCGCCACCCGTCCTGCCCCCGTTCACCATGAACCCATCCGGACCCACCAGCGAACACCGCCCCACCGAGCTGCATCTGCAACCGCACATGCTGGCGCGGCGCACGATTGCCCTGGTCTTGGCTGGTGGGCGCGGATCGCGGCTCAAGCAGCTCACCGACAGCCGGGCCAAGCCGGCCGTGTACTTTGGTGGCAAGTTCCGCATCGTCGACTTTGCCTTGTCCAACTGCGTCAACTCCGGCATTCGGCGCATTGGCGTGGTCACACAGTACAAGTCCCATTCACTGCTGCGGCACCTGCAGCGGGGCTGGTCCTTCCTTCGGGCCGAACTCAATGAGATGGTGGACCTCATGCCCGCGCAGCAGCGCGTGGACGAGGAGCACTGGTACCGGGGCACGGCTGACGCCGTCTATCAGAACCTGGACATCGTGCGCAGCGCCAACCCGTCCTACGTGGTGGTGCTGGCCGGTGACCACATCTACAAGATGGACTACTCGGTGATGCTGCGCGACCACGTGTCCAGCGGCAAGCCGTGTACCGTGGGCTGCATCGAGGTGCCCCTCAAGGAAGCACACGCCTTCGGGGTGATGGCGGTGGACGGGCAACGCGCCATCACCGCCTTTGTCGAAAAGCCCCAAGACCCGCCGCCCATGCCCGGCCGCCCCGACACCGCCTTGTGCAGCATGGGCATCTACATCTTTGATGCCGAGTACCTCTATCGCTTGCTCGATGAAGACTTGGCCGACCCCTCGTCCGAGCACGACTTCGGCAAGAACGTGATCCCCAAGGTGGTGTCTGAAGGGCGTGCCTTGGCGCACCCCTTCTCCATGTCCTGCATCACCAATGGCCAGCTTCACTACTGGCGCGACGTGGGCACGATCGATGCCTTCTGGTCGGCCAACCTCGACCTGGCCTCCATCACGCCCGAGCTCGACATCTACGACACCAACTGGCCGATCTGGACCTCACAGCGCCAGCTGCCACCAGCCAAGTTCATCCCCGACCGCACCGGCATGCATGGCATGACGGTCAACACCATGGTCAGCGGCGGCTGCATCGTCAGTGGTTCGCATGTGTCGAACTCGGTGTTGTTTTCCGAGGTTCGGGTCCACTCGTTCTGCTTCATCGACCAGGCGGTGATCCTGCCTGGGGTCACCGTTGGCTCGCGATCGCGTTTGAAGAAGGTGGTGATCGACCGGGGCTGTCGCATACCCGAGGGCATGGTCATCGGCGAAGACCCGCTGGCCGACGCCCAGCGTTTTGAGCGCACCGAGAACGGGGTGGTGCTGGTGACCCGCAGCATGTTGGAGAAGTTGCAGGCCGCACAAGACCCCCTTCAGGACAAGGCCTGAACGCTGGATGAAGGTTCTTCAAGCGGCGGCTGAGGCCGTTCCCCTGGTCAAGACGGGTGGCCTGGCCGATGTGGTGGGCGCTTTGCCCGATGCACTGACACGCGCCGGCGTGGCCAGCCGTTTGCTGCTGCCGGGCTTTGCGGCCGTGCGCGCCGCGCTCAAGGGCCCGCGCGAGGTGGCCAAGCTGCCCTGTCCCTGGGGTGCGTCCGCGCCTTCGCTGGTGGCCGGGCGGCTCATACCTTTCGGTGAGGCGCCGGCCTATGTGGTGGTGGCGCCCGACCTCTATGAACGCCCGGGTGGCCCCTATGCCGACCCCACAGGCGCGGCCTGGCCCGACAACCACCGACGCTTCGCACCCCTGGCCTGGGCGGCCCGGGCCCTGGCTCGAGGGGCGGATGCCCGTTGGCGGCCTGATGTGGTGCACGCACACGACTGGCATGCGGGGTTGGTACCGGCCGCCTTGGCCCACGCAGGCTTGCCGGCCGCCAGTGTGATGACGGTGCACAACTTGGCCTACCAAGGGCTGTTCCCGGCGCAGACCTTCTTGGACCTGGACCTGCCGGCATCGGCCTGGGGCATTGAAGGCCTGGAGTTCTGGGGGCAGGTGTCCTTCATGAAGGCCGGGCTTGCGCATGCGCAGGCCATCAGCACGGTCAGCCCCCGATATGCGCAGGAGGTGCAGCAGGCCGCCCTGGGCTGCGGACTTGATGGCGTGCTGCGCGCGCACCCGGGGGGCGTGACCGGGATCCTCAATGGGGTCGACTACGGTGTGTGGCACCCGAGCATCGACCCCCACGTGCCCCAGCGCTTTGACGCCAGCGATCTGCGCGGCAAGGCCGTGTGCAAGGCGCAGCTGCAGCGTGAGTGCGGCTTGCGCAGCGATGGGCAGGCCATGTTGATGGCCGTGGTCAGCCGCTTGACCAGCCAAAAAGGGCTGGACCTGTTGTTGCAGGTTTTGCCACAGGCCCTGGCCGGTGGTGCGCAGCTGGTGGTGCTGGGGCAGGGGGATGCCGACCTGGAAGCCGGCTTTGCCGCTGCCGTTCGGGCCTACCCGGGGCGGGTGGCCTTGCTGCGCGCACACGACGAAGCCCTGGCGCACCAGATCTTTGCCGCGGCCGATGTGGTGCTGGTGCCTTCGCGCTTTGAGCCCTGCGGGCTGACGCAGCTGTACGCCATGGCGTATGGCGCCTTGCCGCTGGTGCACCATGTGGGCGGCTTGGCGGACACCGTGGTGGACGCCACCCTGGAGGCCCTGGAAGACGAGCAGGCCACCGGTTTTGCTTTCCACCGCTTCGATGCGCAGGCCTTCGAAGCCGCACTGCGCCGCGCGCAGCTCTTGTGGACGCGCCCAGCGCAGTGGGCACAGGTGCAGCAGCGAGCGATGGCCCAGCGCTTTGATTGGGACCGGGCGGCGCGCGCCTATGTGGCTTTGTATGGCCAGGCCATCGCGCGCCGGCAGGCCCTGGCTACACTGGCCTGATGGCTGATTCAACCGATCTGCAGCGCTTGCTGCAGCGTGCACACGACCTCATCGACCGCTTGGAGCAGTTGGTGCCACCCCCTGCACCGAAGCCGGATTTCCAAGCGAGCATCGCCTTTCGTTGGCGCCGCCGAAATGGCCTGGGCCTGCTGCAGCCGGTGCGGCAGGTGGCCTCGATCGCCTTGTCAGACCTGCAGGAGGTGGAGGGCCAAAAGGAGCGTCTGGTGCGCAACACCGAGCAGTTCGTCTTGGGCCGCCCGGCCAACAACGTGTTGCTGACCGGTGCGCGCGGCACGGGCAAGAGCTCGCTCATCAAGGCCTGTTTACAGGCCTACGCCAGCCAGGGCCTGCGCCTGATCGAGGTGGACAAGGCCGACCTGACCGACCTGCCCGACATCGCCGAGCTCATCGCGGACCGCCCTGAACGCTTCATCATCTTTTGTGACGACCTGTCTTTCGATGAGGGCGAGCCCGGCTACAAGGCGCTGAAGTCGGTGCTGGACGGCACCATATCGGCTGCAGCCGACAACCTCTTGGTGTACGCCACCAGCAACCGCCGCCACCTCTTGCCGGAGTACAAGAAGGACAACCTGAGCTACACCCACACCGAAGACGGTGAGGTGCACCCGGGCGAGGTCATCGAGGAGAAGATCTCCCTGTCCGAGCGCTTCGGACTGTGGCTGAGCTTCTACCCCTTCAGCCAAACGGAGTACCTGGCCATCGTGGCCCAATGGCTGAAGCACTTCGCCTGCGACGAGGCTTCGATTGCCGCGGCGCGTCAGCCTTCATTGGTCTGGGCTTTGGAGCGCGGCTCGCGCAGCGGCCGTGTGGCCTGGCAATTCGCACGCGATTGGGCCGGGCGCGACCACGCCGGCGAGCCAGCCGCTGCCGCGTCTTGGGATGCGCCGGCACCCGATGGCTTGGACCGTGTATGACCCTTGAGCCTTGCCTTGAAGCCTGATCGGCCCGACACAAGCCCGGTCACCGTGGTGGATGGTGCCCAACGCAGCGTGGAAGCACCCGCCACCGATGTGGCGGTGGGCATCCTGGTGCGACGCGATGGGCAGGGCCGCGAATGCGCCTTCTTGCTGACCAGCCGTCCCCCGGGCAAGGTGTACGCGGGCTACTGGGAGTACCCGGGCGGCAAGTTTGAGCCGGGCGAGACGCTGGAGCAGGCGCTGGCGCGCGAACTGCATGAAGAGTTGGGCATCCGCATCGCAGCGGTCCACCCCTGGCAAGAAGAGCTCTTCGACTATCCACACGCCCGCGTGCGCCTGCACTTCTGCAAGGTGTACGAGTGGGAAGGTGACTTTGACATGAGGGAAGGCCAGCAGATGGCCTGGTGCAGCCTGCCGGTGACGGTGGGCCCGGTGCTGCCGGGCACCCTGCCGGTGTTGGCCTGGTTCGCGCGCGACTGGCAGCACCCCGGGCCCCTGACCGTGCCGGCCCCGCCGCCAGCGGGCGGATGAGGCTGCCGGTGGACACTACACTGGGCCCATGAGCTGGTTGGACGACATCAAGTGGGACGGCGACGGCCTGGTCCCGGCCATCGCGCAGGAAGCCGCCACGGGCGACGTGCTGATGGTGGCCTGGATGAACCGACAGGCGCTGGAGCTCACGGTCCAAAAGGGCCACGCCGTCTACTGGAGCCGCTCGCGTGGCCGCCTGTGGCACAAGGGCGAAGAGAGCGGGCATGTGCAGCAGGTGCATGAGTTGCGCCTGGATTGCGACGGTGATGTCTTGCTGCTGAAAGTCACACAACTCGGGCATGATCCCGGGATTGCCTGCCACACCGGGCGCCACAGCTGCTTCTACAGCGTCCTGCGCGAAGGGCGCTGGGAGCCGGTGGAGCCCGTGCTCAAGGACCCTGAGTCGATCTACCGTTGACGCCCCCAAGCGCGGCGCCCTGCGTACCCATGAGCCCATCCGATTTAGCACCCGGCACCAACCCTGCGTCCCAAGATGTGCTGGAGCGCCTGGCCGACGTGATCGACCAGCGCCGCCAGGGCGATCCTGACAAGAGCTACGTGGCGCGTCTGTTCCACAAGGGCACGGATGCCATTCTCAAGAAGGTGGGCGAAGAGGCCACGGAAACCGTCATGGCCGCCAAGGACGGCGACCCGCAGAAGATCGTCTACGAGGTGGCCGACCTGTGGTTCCACAGCCTGATCGCCCTGGCCCAATTCGGCTTGCGGCCGGCCGATGTGCTGGCTGAACTCACACGCCGAGAGGGGCTTTCCGGTCTGGAAGAATTTGCAGCCCGCAAGGCACAGCAACGCGAACAGGATGAGCCATGAGCGCTGACCCCCACTGCATCTTCTGCCGCATCGTGGCGGGGCAGATCCCGGCACGCAAGGTGCATGAAGACGAGCACATGCTGGCCTTCCACGACATCAACCCCTGGGCGCCGGTGCACATCTTGCTGATACCGAAGTTGCACATTGTTTCAATGGCCGATGTGCAGGCCGAGCACGCCGGCTTGATGGGCCACATGATGGCCCAGTCGCCGCGCCTGATGCGCGAGCTTGGGGTGACCAATGGCTTTCGGCACGTGATCAACACGGGGGAAGACGGCCGCCAGGAGGTGATGCACCTGCACATCCACGTGATGGGCGGCCCAAGACCCTGGAACAAGGGCTGAACTGCGCCCACCCTAGAATCAAACCCCCCTCACAAGGAGCAAGGCATATGGGATCGTTCAGCATTTGGCACTGGTTGATCGTGCTGCTGGTGGTCATTCTGATTTTCGGCACCAAGAAGCTCAAGAACCTGGGCTCGGACCTGGGTGGCGCCGTCAAGGGCTTCAAGGACGGCGTCAAGGGCTCGCAGGAAGGCGCCGACGCGGCGGCTCCGGCGGCAGCGCCGGCCCAGCAGGTGACGGCCCACAAGACCGACGCACAGACCGTGGATGTCGACGCCAAGACCAAGTCCTGATCACCGCGCACGCGGTGGCCGGGTGACCGTGCGCGAAAGCGCCTGATCGCGCCCCATGATCGACTTCGGCTTCGACAAGCTCGCCCTCATCGGGGCGGTGGCGCTCATCGTCATCGGCCCTGAGAAACTGCCCAAGGTGGCCCGCACGGTGGGCCACCTGGTGGGCAAGGCGCAGCGTTACGTGGCCGATGTGAAGGCGGAGGTCAACCGCTCGATCGAGCTCGAAGAGCTCAAGAAGATGAAGACCCAGTTCGAGACCGCCGCGCGCGATGTCGAACAGTCGGTCCAGCAGGAAGTCAATGCAGCCAACGCGTCGGTGAGCAGCACCTGGGAAGGCCTGGGCAGCGACACGGCCAGCTCGGCTGGCTCCGGCTCCTCCGATACCAGCGCGGACTGGGCGCAGCAGCCGCTGCAAACACCAGTGCCCAGCTACCGCAACCCGAAAAAGAACTGGCGCCTCAAGCGCGCCGCGGTGCCCACCTGGTACAAGCAGCGACAGGGCGTGCGCAGTCGGGCCCAGTCCGGCGCCGCGCGCGTGGCGCGGTTCCGGCCCAAGTCCACCGGACGCTGAGCCTTGAGCCCTACCCAGCCCTCCACCGCGCCCCGCCGCGCGCCACCCGTTTCAACAGCCCGATGACATGAGCGACCCGCAAGCGCCCAAGGACGAACTCGAGGGGACCGAGCAGCCCTTCGTGTCGCACCTCATCGAGCTGCGCGACCGGCTCATCCGCGCCTTGCTGGCGGTGGTGGTCGTCTTCGTGGGCTTGTGCATCTGGCCCAGCCCCTCTGGGCTTTACGACATCCTGGCCGCGCCCTTGGTGCGCTACTTGCCCGCAGGCGCCACGCTGATCGCCACCAACGTGATCTCACCGCTTTTGGTGCCCTTGAAGATCACGCTGCTGGGCGCCTTCATGGTGGCCTTGCCCTATGTGCTTTGGCAGGCTTGGGCCTTTGTGGCGCCGGGCCTGTACAACCATGAAAAGCGACTGGTCCTGCCCCTGGTGGTGTCCAGCACGCTGCTGTTCTTCATCGGGGTGGCCTTCTGTTACTTCCTGGTCATCCCCTCGATGTCCCAGTTCATCCAAAGCTGGGCCCCCCAGAGCATCACAGCGGCCCCGGACATCGAGCAGTACTTTGGCTTTGTGCTCACGCTGTTCATGGTGTTTGGCCTGGCGTTTGAAGTGCCCATCGTGGTGGTGGTGCTGGCGCACCTGGGCATCGTGCCCATCCAGAAGCTGCGCGAGTTCCGTGGGTACTTCATCGTGCTGGCGTTCATCATCGCGGCGATCGTGACGCCGCCGGATGTGATTTCGCAACTGGCCTTGGCTGTGCCCATGTGCATCCTGTACGAGTTGGGCATCATCGCGGCAAGCCTGATGGCGCGAAACAAGCCGCCACCAAGCGACGACTGAAGCGTTGCGGGCCTGGTTGACCGTATCGGCCTGCAAGGGCCGACACCGGGTCAGTCGGCCGGCTCTCTTCGGGGCGCGGGGCGCTGCGCCACCACCAGGCTGCGTTCGATCGACTGTTGGCCCCGCTGCAGCAGCAGCGACACGCGGCTGTCGGGGGCCAGCGCACTGACCGCACTGAGCAGTTCGGCGGTATTGGCCACCTCGCGCGGTCCCACCTTGAGCACCACGTCACCCGGCTGAATACCGGCCTTGGCAGCAGGCCCACCCCGCAGCACCCCGGTGATCAGCACGCCGGTGCGCACTGGCAGCCGCAGCATTTCGGCCACCTCGGGGTTGAGGTCGCGCGGCTCCACACCGATCCAGCCCCGGGTGACCTGCCCGTTTTGGATCAGGCCTTCCATCACCTGGCGGGCCACGTCCACCGGGATGGCAAAGCCAATGCCCAGGCTGCCGCCGCTGCGCGAAAAGATGGCGGTGTTGATGCCCACCAGCAGGCCGTTGGCGTCCACCAACGCGCCACCCGAATTACCGGGGTTGATGGCCGCATCGGTCTGGATGAAGTTCTCGAAGGTCGACAAGCCCAGTTGGCTGCGGCCCAATGCGCTCACGATGCCCGAGGTCACGGTTTGCCCCACGCCGAAGGGGTTGCCGATGGCCAGCACGGCGTCACCCACGTGCAGCGAGGCGGAGGGCGCCAAGGTGATGGCCGGCAGGCGGTCCAGGTTGATCTTCAGCAGGGCCAGATCGGTGTCGGGATCGGTGCCGACCACGGTGGCCTGCGCAGAGCGGCCATCGCTGAGTTGCACCTCGATCTCGTCGGCGCCATCAATCACGTGGTTGTTGGTCAGCAGGTAGCCCGTTGGCGAAACGATGACACCCGAACCCAGCCCGCGTTGGCGCTGCGTGTCTTCCTCGCCGTCGCCGAAGAAGAAGCGGTACCAAGGGTCGCCGGCGTGGGGGTTGCGCTGGGGCGCTTTGCTGGCCACGATGCTGACCACGGCGGGCGAGGCGCGCCGCGCGGCATCGGCATGGCCGCGCCCAGCGGCAGCCGCCTCGGGTGGTGCGGTGAGGATCGGCACCACCTCAGGCATGATGAGGCCTGGCGGGCGCGCCAGCCATTCCGGCTTGAGCGTGGCCACCACGAACAGCACCGCCACCGAAACCGTGACGGCCTGCGAGAAAATCAGCCAGATGCGGCGCATGGAAGTGGGTTCGGTGCGGTGGGCGTTCAACAACCCAGGGTGTGGGTCATGACGGAATCACGTGGGCAGGTGGGTCAAGCGGGGTCGAGGCTGGGTACGGCTGCAGCCCCATCGGTGGGCCGCGATGCGCTCGTGGGCCATCTGGACCAATGGCTGCAAGCTGCCCAGTTCAAGGATTATGGGCCGAATGGCCTGCAGGTACAGGGGCGCGAGCAGGTGCGCCGTCTGGTCACCGGGGTGACCGCCAGCCGCGCCCTGATCGAGGCGGCCATTGAAGCCCAGGCCGATGCCATCCTCGTGCACCACGGCCTGTTCTGGCGCGGCCAGGATGGCCGGCTCACGGGCTGGTTGGGTGAGCGGGTGCGCCTGCTCATGCGCCACGACATCAACCTGTTGGCCTACCACCTGCCCCTGGATGCCCACGCCAGCCACGGCAACAACGCGCAGTTGGGCTCGCGCCTTGGGCTGCAGGCCGATGCCCGCTTTGGCGAGCAGCAGTTGGGCTTCATAGGGCCCGCAGCCCACGCCGGGCTGGCTGCGCTGGCCCAGGCGGTGCAACAAGGCCTTCAGCGTGCACCACTGGTGGTGCCTGGGGACGGGCGTGTGCTGCGGCGTGTGGCCTGGTGCACCGGTGGCGCGCAGGGCTACTTCGAAGCGGCCATTGCAGCCGGTGCGGACGCCTTCATCACCGGGGAGATTTCCGAGCCTCAGGCCCACCTGGCGCGCGAGACGGGCGTGGCCTTTCTGGCCTGCGGGCACCATGCCACGGAGCGCTTCGGCGCGCCGGCCGTGGGGCAGGCCGTGGCCGAACACTTCGGCCTGGAGCATGTGTTCATCGAGGTGGACAACCCGGCATGAGCGGCGTGGCGCCTGTGCTGATCACCCTGGGCGATCCGGCCGGCATTGGGCCAGAGCTGGTGGCGCGCGCCCACTTGGCCGGCGAACTGCACGATGCGATGGTGGTGGGTGACCCGGCTGTCATGGCGCGCGGCCTGCGGGCCTGCGGCGCCGCCACCACGGCCGGGCCACGCCTCATCCATCCCTTGGACGCGGTGGCCCAGGCGGCCCGGGCCGCTGGGCTCGCCCACGGCGCACCGGCCAGCGCGCCGCCGTGGGCCACCCTGGGGCAGGTCGATGCGCCGGTCTGGGAGGCGCTGGCCTGGGGTGCGGTGGACGCGCGCTGCGGCGCCTATGCCGCCCTGTGCCTGCAGGCCGCCGTCGGTCTGGCGCGCCTAGGGCAGGGCAGGGCCATCGTCACCGCGCCCATTCACAAGGAGTCGCTGGCCGCGGCTGGCCTGCCCTATCCCGGGCACACCGAAATGCTGCAGGCCTGGGCCAACCCGGGCGGCACGCCGCCCGATGTGCGCATGATGCTGGCCAATGATGAGCTGCGCGTGGTCTTGGTCACGATCCACCAGTCGCTGCGCTCGGCCATTGAGGCCATCACCTTTGAGCGCGTGCTGCAGACCATCGTCATCACGCATGCAGCCCTTCGGGCCTGGGGCTTGGATCAGCCCCGCCTGTCCGTGGCCGGGCTCAACCCACACGCGGGCGAGGGAGGCTTGTTCGGCCGTGAAGAGGTGGAGGTCATTGCCCCGGCCGTTGCAGCGGCGCGCAGCCAGGGCATCGTGGTGGACGGGCCACACCCGCCCGACACGGTCTTCATGCGGGCGCGCCACACCCCACAGCGCCCTGGCGCTTGCGACGCGGTGGTGGCCATGACACACGACCACGGCTTGATTCCGGTGAAGTACCTCGGCTTGGACCAGGGGGTGAACATCACCCTGGGCTTGCCCTTCGTGCGCACCAGCCCCGACCACGGCACCGCCTTTGACATCGCCGGGCTTGGGCAGGCCGACCCCCGCAGCTTCCTGGCGGCGCTGGCCATGGCCCGGCGCTTGAGCCCGCGGGCCTGAGGCACGTGGCAGGTCTCAAGTGTTCCCCGTTCGCCCTCTGGGTCGGCATCCATTGAGGGGGGCTTCCCGCTCGGTTAGAATGCCGGGTTGACCCTAGTGGCCCCCGCGGGCCAGCAGTTTTCAAGGACTCTCCATGAGCGAATCTTCCGTCGACAGCAGCAAGCGCACCTGGCTGATCGCCTCCACCTGTGCCGGCGCGGCCGGTGGCGTGGCGGTGGCTGTGCCCTTCGTCAGCACCTTTGCCCCTTCCGAGCGCGCCAAGGCCGCCGGAGCGGCCGTCGAAGTGGACATCAGCGGCATCAAGCCCGGTGAGAAGGTCACCGTGGAGTGGCGCGGCAAGCCGGTGTGGATCATCCGCCGCACGCCCGAGCAGGTGGAGTCGCTCAAGAAGACCGAAGCCCAAGTGGCCGACCCCAATTCCGACCGCAAGGCCTACCCCACCCCGGCCTACGCGAAGAACCAACACCGCTCGATCAAGCCCGAAATCTTCGTGGGCGTGGGCATTTGCTCGCACCTGGGCTGCTCGCCGTCCGACAAGTTCGCCACCGGCGCGCAGCCTTCGCTGCCCGATGATTGGAACGGCGGCTTCCTGTGCCCTTGCCACGGCTCCACCTTCGACCTGGCCGGCCGCGTGTTCAAGAACAAGCCGGCGCCGGACAACCTGGAGGTGCCGCCGCACATGTACCTGTCCGACACCCGCATCCTGATCGGTGAGGACAAGAAGGCCTGAATACAGGCCTGAGTCCCCGAACGCCGAAACCACCATCCCCACAGCCCATATTGGCGAGCCCGCAGTCTCCGGAGTACCCCATGGCCGAGTTCAAGACCGCCGCACCTGATGCCCCCATCGGCGAAAAGCTGAT
>RFPX01000110.1 GCA_009925955.1 Betaproteobacteria bacterium | reverse complement strand
CCAGCGCAGAACGCGCCACCGCCTCGAAGGTTTCGCCACGCTCGGCCCGGCCATTGAGCTCGGCCATTGCGGCCTCGTTCCAGCGCCCGGCCAGGTGCCGCAGCGGGGCCTCGTCCAGGCCCAGGCGCATCAGCAGCACCGCGTCGTAGCGCGGGAATGCCCCGAGGTCGTCTTCCAGCAAGACCAGGCCCAGCCGGTGAACGGCCGCATCGGTGGAATAGGCGTCCACCACGTCCACATCCCCGCGTTGCAGAGCAGCATAGGCCAGGCCGTGGTCCAGGCCACGCCCGGCTTGCAGCTTCAGGCCGTATCGCTCACGCAGCCCGGGCCAACCGTCCGCGCGGGCTGTGAACTCTGCGCTGAAGCCGGTACGCAGTGCGGCCTGCTGCGCTGCGGACAAGGCGGCCAGGTCGCTGATCCGGCGCAGGCCCAGCTCGGCGGCCCGGTCGGCCCGCAGGGCCAGGGCATAGCTGTTGTTGAAGCCCAGTGGTACCCCCACCTTCAGGCCACGCGGGGCCAGCCAGTCATTGAGCTGGGCCAAGGTGGCCTGCGATTCCCCTCGTTGCAAGATCTCCCGAAGGATGGTCCCGGTGTACTCGGGGTACACATCGATGCGCCCGGCCCTCAAGGCCTGCTCGACGATCGCGGTGTTGCCCAGGCCTTGACGATGCTCAGCGGCCAGGCCCTGTTCCAGCCAGCGCTGTCGCACCAGCTCACCCAGGATGTAGCTCTCGGTGAATCGCTTGGATCCGACCACGAGGGTGTCGGGATGGGCGGCCCCCGCAAGGGTCATCAACCCTGTGCACAGCGCCAGCCGACCCCAGTTACCGAGGCGGCCGTGCGCAAGGAACCCCAGCAGGAACAGCAGCATCAGGCCATTGTCCACACCCAGACACTTGGTTAATCAAGTGCTCGCTACCATGCGGTCCATGGATACCGTCACCACCTCCCGCACCACCTTCCTCACCAGCCGCACCTTGACCGGCTCAACCGCCCGGTCAATGGCTGGCGAGCTGCTTTCCACGGCCAAGGCCTGCCGGCCGCGCGCGCCCCTGGCAGCCTTGTTCAAAGCCACAGGCTTGGCCAGCATGGCTCTGGCCTTGGCGGCGCCAGCTACGGCCCAGTCCACCGGCGGCACTCGCTTGCCCACTTTCTCCAAGGAAACGGTGGCGGCCACGCCCGCTCCCCTCGTGGCGGTGCAAGCCACCGCCCTGGTGCGGGGCCTGAAGAACGCCTGGTCGCTGACCTGGTTGCCCAGCGGTGAGATGCTGGTCACCGAGCGCGGCGGCACCTTGCGGCGCATCAGCGCCGACTTCAAGCTGGACCCCAAGCCGATTGAGGGCGTGCCCACGGTGAAGGCCGCGGTGCAGGCCGGCTTGTTCGATGTGGTGCCGCATCCGCAGTACGCCAGCAACGGCTGGCTGTACTTGGCCTACGCGGAGCCGTCACCCACGGACGATGGCGAGTACGGCACCACCCTGATCCGCGCACGCCTGAAGGACGGGCGCCTGGTGGACCAGGAAAAGCTTTTTGCGATGGGCCCGAAGTCACGGCGCGGCTTTCACTTGGGTGGTCGCATCGTGTTTGATGGAAAGGGCTTTCTGTACCTGACGCTGGGCGATCGGGGCGAGATGCAGCGCGCGCAGGCGCCGCGTGACCATGCGGGCTCGGTGATTCGCCTGCACGACGACGGCCGGGTGCCCGCCGATAACCCCTTCGTGGGCCGCTCCGATCAACTGCCCGAGGTGTTCAGCCGCGGCAACCGCAACATACAGGGTGCGGCCATTCACCCCGGCACCGGCGAGCTCTGGGCGCACGAGCACGGCCCACAAGGCGGTGACGAGCTCAACATCATCCGCGCTGGGCGCAACTACGGTTGGCCCACCATCACCTACGGCGTGAACTACGTCACCGGCACCAAGATCGGTGAAGGCACGGCGCGAGAGGGCCTGGAGCAGCCGCTGCACGTGTGGACCCCTTCCATCGGGGTCTCGGGCATGGCCTTCTACACGGCCAATGCGATTCCCCAGTGGAAGGGCAGTCTCTTGTTGGGCGGCCTCAGCGGCCAAAGCTTGGTGCGCCTGGTGATGGACGGCGAACGCGTGGTGCGCGAAGAGCGGCTGCTCTTTGGCGAGGTGGGCCGTGTGCGCGACGTGCGGGTGGGGCCAGACGGCTGGGTGTACCTGTTGAGCGACGCACCCGACGGCGCCTTGTGGCGCGTGCAGCCCCGCTGAGGACGGGGCGGGCATCCCGGGATGGGGGTGCCCGTGTGCTTACTTCGTAAAAAACGGAGTAAGTTTCAAAAATAATCTTGTTTATCCGAAGTAAGTTGGCCCGCACACTGCGGGTTTTGGCGTGTGCTGTCCACCGCCTTCATCAACTGGGTACTTCACATGGAAACCGTCGCCCCCACCTGGCTTTGGGCCTTCTTCATCATCTCGGTGCTGGCCGCCTTGTTCATTGACTTCGTGGTGCTCAAAAAGCAGGGTGCTCATGAAGTTTCCGTCAAGGAAGCCCTGAACTGGTCCATCATTTGGGTGCTGTTGTCCTTTGCCTTCAACGGCCTGTTCTGGTGGGCGGTTTATCAGGACCACGGCCTGCAGACCGCCAACACACGCAGCATGGAGTTCCTCACCGGCTATCTCATCGAGAAGAGCCTGGCGGTGGACAACATCTTCGTGTTCCTGATGATCTTCACCTACTTTGCGGTACCGCCGGCGTTCCAGAAGCGGGTGCTGATGATCGGCATCATTGGCGCCATCGTGCTGCGCACGGTGATGATCCTGGTCGGTTCGTGGCTGATCAGCGAGTTCCACTGGGTTCTGTATGTCTTTGGCGCGTTCTTGCTGCTCACGGGCATCAAGATGTGGTGGGCTGCCGGCAAGGAGCCCGACCTGGAGAGCAACCCCGCGCTCAAGCTGCTGCGCCGCGTGATGCCGGTGAGCCAGCAGTTCGATCAGGAAAAGTTCTTCACGCTTGAAAACGGCAAGCGGGTGGCCACGCCGCTGTTCCTGGTGATTGCCTTGGTGGGCCTGACCGATGTCATCTTTGCCGTTGACAGCATTCCGGCCATCTTTGCCATCACCACCGATCCCTTCATCGTGCTGACCTCCAACATCTTCGCCATCTTGGGCCTGCGCGCGATGTACTTCCTGCTGGCCGCCGTGGCTGCGAAGTTCCACCTGCTCAGCTATGGCTTGGCGGTGATCCTGGCCTTCATCGGCACCAAGATGCTGTTGATCGACGTGGTGAAGATCCCGGTGCTGGTGTCCCTGGGCGTGGTGGTGGCCATCCTGGTGGTCACGATGGTGGTCAGCTTGAAGACCGCACCGAAGCTGCCCTCCGGCGCGAAGGGCTGAGGTTCAGCCCGCCACGGGCAGGTTGATCAGCAGGTTCTGGGGCTTGAGTCGAATCTGACCATCGGTGGTTCGGCACAGCCCCAGGTACACCGGTCGGCTTGCCATGTCTGGCAGCGCCTGCTCGGGCCGGCAAAAGCGCAGCGCGAACAAGCTGATGAGCCGGCCACGGCGCTCGCTGTCCACCTCTTGCCCTTCGTACAGGTCGTTGAGCAGGGCGGTGGCATCGGCATCCAAGCCCACATGCCAGCGCCAGCGCTCGTCGTCAATGCGTGACAGTGGCGTGATCTGAACCTCCAGCTGCAGGAAGTGGTGCACCCACGCCTGCAGCACGCGAGACAAGGCAGCCAAGCCCGATTCAGCCCGCGCCAAGGTGAACTGCAGGCCATGACCCAGGTCCTGCTGCAGCTCATGTCGCAGGTCCAGCAGGAAGTCGTGCTCCCGAGGGCTTGCGGCCGCACGCCAATACTCGGCGGCGTTTTGTGCGGACAGCACCTTCATCTTGGCCGCACGGATCGGGGCCTGGGCCTGCGACAGCAGCCGTCCGAGTTCGCCAAAGCCGCCGGTTTCATTGAGCAGGTCCAGCGCCTGTGCATCGCCGGCCAGCGGTACGCCATCCACCACCGTCACCCGCTGCGGGCGAAACAGAAGTTCTGCAGCGCGCGCCTGCATCGCGTCATCGTTGTCGCGCAGCAGGTGTCTCACGATGGCGTGTGCCATGGCCTGCATGAACGGGGGGGCGAGGCTGACCCTGGCGCTGCGCACCTGTTGCAGGTAGCACGCCTCCAGGCTGCCTGCCGCGTTCAGTGCATCTCGAAAGGCCAGGAAGGCGCGGTAGTTGTCGGCTGCATCGGCGTCTGCCAAGGTCTGCAGACGCGGCTCGGCCACCGCCAGCCGTGGGTTTTCGCGCAAGGCGTTGTGAAGACGGCGCTCGGCCGCACAAGAAGCCTGAACCAGGGCCAACTCCGGGCCTTCCAAGAAGCGGCGCAGCCAGCCGTCTGTGGGGATCAGCCAGCCCTGTTCGTCGGTGCGCAACAGGGGCCAGCCAGCGGAGGGCCAGAAGTCAGTCATGGCGGTCAGTGTAGGCATTTGGGTCTGACCCCACTGGCACCCGGACCACAAAGGCCGAGCCCTGACCAGGCTCTGAAAAGATGCTGAGGGTGCCGCCCAAGAGGTGCACCCGCTCCTGAATGCCCCACAGGCCGTTGACGGGGGAGGCCCCGCGTGCCTGCGGGCTCAGACCTATGCCGTCGTCACTGACTTCCAGAACCACCTCTTTGGTGGAGCTGCCATCCAGGGTAATGCTCACGCACCGCGCCAGGGCGTGTTTGCGCACGTTGTTGAGCAGTTCCTGGGCCATGCGGTACAGCATGGCCGCTTGGAGGGAGGGGATTTGCTCACAGGCGGGCTCGTTGATGGTCTGGACATCCACGGTTTGGCCGGTCAGTTGACGGTACTGCTCGGCCAGGCCCACCAGGGCTGCGGGCAGATCCCCATCGTCCAAGGCAGCGGGGCGCAGGTCCTGGACCATTCTCCGAGTGGATTCAATGGTTTG
>RFPX01000109.1 GCA_009925955.1 Betaproteobacteria bacterium | reverse complement strand
ACGGCTCTCGCACAGTGCGAGTCGACCTCACCAACCTTACACGACCATGTCGATCAAGACACCTTCCATGGCCTGTGCCTTGCCCGCCGGGCTCGGTGATGATGTGCTGCGCATGATCGATGTCCCGGGCCCTCGGTACACGTCCTACCCCACGGCAGACCGCTTCAGCCCACAGGTGGGAGAAACCGATTACGAACTGGCGCTGAGCCGCCGTGCGCAATCCAATTCGAAGGCCCGTCCGGTGGGCCTGTATGTGCACATCCCATTTTGTGAGAGTGTCTGCTACTACTGCGCTTGCAACAAGGTCGTGACACGCCAACATGGAAGGGCTGAGGCCTACCTGGTGGCCCTGGAGCGGGAGATGCAACTGCATGCCCAGGTCTTGGGCTACCGCACGCCCATCGCCGCCCTGCACCTCGGCGGGGGGACCCCTACCTTTCTGTCCGACGAAGAACTGACGCGGTTGATGCGTGCCATTCGGGGGCATTTCACCTTCACGGCCAGCGCCGAGTTGGCCATTGAAATCGATCCCCGCACGGTGACCACCGCGAGGCTGTCTCATGTGCACGCTTTGGGCTTCAACCGGCTGAGCATGGGGGTGCAGGACTTTGATCCAGAGGTTCAGCAGGCCGTGCACCGCGTTCAGGCGCGCGAGCAAGTGCAGGGGCTCGTCGACGACGCGCGACGCATGGGCTTTGACAGCATCAATCTGGACCTGATCTACGGCCTGCCGCGCCAGTCGCAAGCCTCGTTTGCAACCACCCTGGATCAGCTGAGCGCCATCCGGCCCGACCGGCTGGCCCTCTACGCCTACGCCCATCTGCCTCAACGGTTCAAGCCCCAGCGGCGCATCGACGAATCCGAGCTGCCCAGTCCCAGTGCGCGCTTGGCCATGTTGGGGCAGGCCATCAAGCACCTGCTGGCAGACGGCTATGTGTACATCGGCATGGACCACTTCGCGCTGCCGGAAGACGAACTGGCCATCGCGAAGCACCAGGGCCGTCTGCAGCGAAACTTCCAGGGCTACACCGCCATGCCCGACCTGGACCTGATTGGCTTGGGGGTGTCGGCCATTGGGCGGGTGGGGCCGCAGTACGTGCAGAACGTCAAAGAGGTGGGGGCGTACCAGGACGCCTTGGCCCAAGGTCGTTTTCCCATTGAGCGTGGCTTGGCCCTGTCACGGGATGACCTGTTGCGCCGCTCGGTGATCATGGCGCTCATGTGCCAAGGCCGTGTGGAGTTCGAGTCCGTTGAACTGGCCCACCTGATTGACTTTCGAAGCTACTTTGAGCCGGAGTTAAACGCCCTGCGTGCCTTTGCCGAGCAGGGCATGTTGCGAATCGAAGCCCGTGCGCTGGCACTCACCGATTTGGGATGGTTTGGGGTTCGTGCCATGGCCATGGTCTTCGATCGGCACCTTCAACGCACGGCAACCGGTCGCTACTCGCGTGTGGCCTGAGCGCTTCCGTGTGGCCTTGGGGAAGGGGACGCGGCGATGATCGACCTGGCCCTCTTGGCCACCGCTGCGCTCATGGGCTTGGGTGGCGCGTGGCACTGCGCACTGATGTGTGGCCCGCTGTGCGCTGCACACGCGGGGACCGCCTGGATGGTGGGGCGCACCGTGGGCTACGCCGCGGTGGGCGCGGCCCTAGCAGGCGCCTCGTCTTGGGGTTCTGGGTTCGTCTTGCGCGGAGCGGCCGGTGCCTGGTCCCCCTGGCTCACGCTATGGGCACTGGCCCATGCGGCAGCGCTGTCCCTGGGGCTGTTTCTGTTGTGGCGGGGGCGGCAGCCCGCCTGGCTGGCGCGGTGGGCCATGGCCGATCGGGCGCCCGCGGCCGTGGTGCGCTGGGTGCCCCTTGCTTCCCCGGCTGCATCCGCGGCCGCCCCACAGGCCGCATCGGCAGCCACGTCTGTCACGCGGCCGGCACCCCTGCTGCTGGGGCTGGCCTGGGCGCTGCTGCCCTGCGGGCTGTTGCAGTCGGCCTGGGTGGTGGCGGCCTTGTCGTCGCATGCCGCCGGTGGGGCAGCGGTGATGCTTGTGTTTTCCCTGTGCTCAGCACCCGGGGTGCTCGCCGCACCCTTGCTGGGCGCCGCCTGGCACCGCCGCCGTGATGACCCGTCCTGGCGGTCCCGCTTGGTCATCATGACCCGTCTGTCGGGCCTGCTGCTGGCTTTGGCTTCGGCCTGGGCCCTGGGGCATGGGCTTTGGACACAGGTTTTCAATGTGTGCTGAAGCGTCAGTTTTGTGCAGGTCCCTTGCATAGAATGTGCGCGCCGTTACAACACAACTGGAGCAGGACCAACATGTATCAGCACATCAAGGTGCCCACCGGAGGCGCCAAGATCTCTGTCAACGCCGACTTCTCACTGAATGTGCCCGACCAGCCCATCATTCCCTACATCGAGGGCGATGGCACGGGCATGGACATCACCCCGGTGATGATCAAGGTGGTGGATGCCGCCGTGGCCAAGGCCTACGCGGGCAAGAAGAAGATCCACTGGATGGAGGTGTATGCCGGGGAGAAGTCAACCAAGGTGTATGGCCCCGATGTGTGGCTGCCCGAGGAGACCCTGCACGCCGTGCGTGACTATGTGGTGTCCATCAAGGGGCCGCTGACCACCCCTGTGGGCGGTGGCATCCGCTCCCTCAACGTGGCCTTGCGCCAGGAGTTGGACCTGTACGTGTGCCTGCGTCCTGTCCAGTACTTCGCGGGCGTTCCCAGCCCCGTCAAGGAACCACACAAGACCAATATGGTGATCTTCCGTGAGAACTCGGAAGACATCTACGCCGGCATCGAGTACGAAGCCCAAACCGACAAGGCCAAGAAGGTGATCGACTTCCTGGTCAAGGAGATGGGCGTCAAGAAGATCCGCTTCCCCGAGACCTCCGGCATCGGCATCAAGCCGGTTTCGCGCGAGGGCACCGAGCGCTTGGTCCGCAAGGCCATTCAGTACGCCATCGACAACGACAAGCCCAGTGTGACCTTGGTGCACAAGGGCAACATCATGAAGTTCACCGAAGGCGGCTTCCGTGACTGGGGTTATGCGCTGGCCCAGCGGGAGTTCGGCGCCGAGCTCGTGGACGGCGGCCCCTGGTGCAAGTTCAAGAACCCGAAGACGGGCAAGGACATCGTGGTCAAGGACAGCATCGCTGATGCCTTCCTGCAGCAGATCCTGCTGCGCCCGGCCGAGTACAGCGTCATCGCCACGCTCAACCTCAATGGCGACTACATCTCCGATGCGCTGGCTGCGCAAGTGGGCGGTATCGGCATTGCCCCCGGCGCGAACCTGTCCGACTCGGTGGCCATGTTCGAGGCCACACACGGCACCGCACCCAAGTACGCGGGCAAGGACTACGTGAACCCGGGCTCCGAGATCCTGTCGGCCGAGATGATGCTGCGCCACATGGGTTGGACCGAAGCGGCCGACCTGATCATCCGCTCCATGGAAAAGTCCATCCAGAGCAAGAAAGTCACCTACGACTTCGCACGCTTGATGGAGGGGGCCACCCAGGTCTCCTGCTCGGGGTTCGGTCAGGTGATGATCGACAACATGTGATCGGCGTCCCCACAGGACAAAACCCTCGACCGGTAGCCCCGGATCGAGGGTTTTTTTGTGCGGTGCGGGTCGGCAGGGCGTGGGCCCAGGCCTTCCCAGCTACCCGGTGGGTTCAGCGTTGGGCTTGGGAGTCGGCCTCGGCGCCTTCCGGCACGCCGTTGCTGAGGCCGCCAGCGCCGCCTTCGCGGATGTTCTGGGCCATGTCACCCTTGGGGCCCTTGACCAGTTCGTAGCTCACGCGCCCACCTTGCTTGAGCGTGCGAAATCCGTCCATCTGGATGGCTGAAAAGTGCGCGAACACGTCCTCGCCGCCGCCTTCGGGCTCGATGAAGCCAAATCCCTTGGCATCATTGAACCATTTCACGATTCCCATAGGCATGGCGCTTTCCTCCTTCACGCTTCCAACCGTGAAACGATTGTGAGCTGTGCCCGATTGAGTGTCAATACAACATTACAAATTAATTTGTCAGCAAAATGTAACAGTGGCCGGGCCCACCATCCGCAGACCGAAAAAGCCTTGTGGCCGCCGGGAGCCGGCGACCCCATGCCGTCTTCAAAGGGGGCAGGTCGCTAGAATGAATCCCATGTCCCAAGAGCCCAGCAAAGCGCCCGAACCCCCCACCGGCGTCACCCCGCCGGAGGATGGCCACGGCGCGGTGGTGGCCGAGCGCAAAGCTCAACGCACCAAGCCTCCCAGCCTGTACCAGGTGGTGCTGCTCAACGACGATTTCACGCCGATGGAGTTCGTGGTGATGGTGCTGCAGGAGTTCTTCCAGCGGGACCTGGAGACCGCCACGCACATCATGCTCAAGATCCACCACGAGGGTCGGGGCGTGTGCGGTGTCTACACCAAGGATGTCGCGGCCACCAAGGTCGAATTGGTCCTCGCCGCTGCCCGCCGGGCGGGGCATCCGCTGCAATGCATTATGGAGGCCGCATGATTGCGCAAGAACTGGAAGTCAGCCTGCACATGGCGTTCGTGGAAGCGCGCCAGCAGCGCCATGAATTCATCACGGTCGAGCACCTGCTCCTGGCATTGTTGGACAACCCCTCGGCCGCTGAAGTGCTGCGGGCCTGTGCGGCCAACATCGACGACCTGCGCAAGAGCCTGACCGGCTTCATCAAGGAAAACACGCCCACGGTGGGCGGCACGGAAGAGGTGGACACCCAGCCCACGCTGGGTTTTCAGCGGGTGATCCAGCGCGCCATCATGCACGTGCAATCCACCGGCAGTGGCAAGAAGGAAGTGACCGGTGCCAACGTGCTCGTGGCCATCTTCGGCGAGAAGGACTCGCATGCGGTGTACTACCTGCACCAGCAAGGCGTCACCCGATTGGACGTGGTGAACTACATCGCCCACGGCATCAAGAAGAGCGA
>RFPX01000108.1 GCA_009925955.1 Betaproteobacteria bacterium | reverse complement strand
TTGAACTGGTGTTCCAGCAAGGCCAGGCGACGGCTGGCCGCCGGCACGGTGATGAAGCTGGCCTCGGCCGCGCGGGTGAGATTGCGCATCTCGGCAGCACGCACAAACAGTGCCAAGGAATCAAGGTCGGGCAGCATGCCGTGATTCTTGCACCCCCATCGGTGTACCCATTGAGGGCAAACCTGAGGGCTTGGCCTTGCCGCCTGCGCAAGCCGCCCTTGCCCTGATTTCAATTCACGGCGGCCACCGCGGCTTCTACAGTGCAGTCAGCAGATCCATCACCCCTGCGCCAAGTTTGGGCGCCCGCACACCAGCCAGGAGAATGTCCATGAAGCAGCTTTTCATCGGTGGCCGTTGGATGGCCGCACAAGACGGCCGAACCCTGCCCGTGGTGAACCCCGCTGATGGCCAAACCTTCGACCAGATCCCAAGAGGCACCTCACACGAGGTAGACCTGGCCGTGAAGGCCGCGCGAGGCGCCCTGGAAGGGGCCTGGGGCAAGCTCACGGCCACCGAACGCGGCCGCCTGCTGATCCAGTTGGGCAACAAGGTCTTGGACCACCACGCCGAACTGGCGGCCCTGGAGGCCCAAGACACCGGCAAGCCCATGACCACCGCGCGCAACGACATCACCGTGCTGGCGCGCTATTTCGAGTTCTACGGCAGTGCGGCCGACAAGTTGCACGGCGAGGTCATCCCCTTCCTCAACGGCCACCATGTGGTGCTGATGCGCGAGCCCCTGGGCGTCACGGGTCACATCATTCCCTGGAACTACCCGGCGCAGATGCTGGGCCGCACGATTGCGCCAGCCCTTGCGGCAGGCAACGCGGTGGTGCTCAAGCCCGCCGAAGACACCTCGCTGTCGGCTCTTCGGGTGGCCGAGTTGGCCGCTGAAGTCGGCTTCCCGGAGGGCTCCATCAACGTGGTCACCGGCTTGGGCGAAGAAGCCGGCGCTGCGCTGGCGGGTCACCCGGGCATCGACTTCATTTCCTTCACCGGCTCCAACGAAGTGGGCACCCTGGTGCAGCAAGCGGCTGCCAAGAACGCGGTGAAGTGCGTGCTGGAGCTGGGCGGCAAATCGCCGCAGATCGTCTTCGAAGACGCCGACATCGAACGCGCCGTGCCCATCATCGTGCGCGCCATCGTGCAAAACGCGGGGCAAACCTGCACCGCCGGCAGCCGGCTGCTGGTGCAACAAAGCGTGTACGACCGCGTGGTGGAGCAGGTGGCCGCTGCCTATGCCAAGGTGCGCGTGGGCACCCCCGAGATGGACTTCGACTGTGGGCCCGTGATGAACCCCGCGCAACAGGCCCGCGTGAACCGATACATCACCGCAGCCAAGGCCGCCGGCATTCCCGTGCTGGCGCAGGGCACGATCGCCAGCGGTGTGTCACCCGCGGGCCATTGGGTCACCCCCACCTTCTTCGGCCCGGTGCCGCGTGATGCGCAACTGGCCTGCGAGGAAGTGTTCGGCCCGGTGCTGGCGGCCTTCCCGTTCAAGGACGAAGCCGACGCCATCGCACTGGCCAACGGCACACCCTACGGCCTCCTGGCGGCGGTGTGGACCGAAAACGGCAGCCGCCAAACCCGCGTGGCCAAGGCCGTGAAGGCCGGTCAGCTCTTCATCAATTGCTACGGCGCCGGTGGTGGGGTGGAGTTGCCCTTTGGCGGCACCAAGCGCAGCGGCCACGGCCGTGAAAAGGGTCTCCTGGCGCTCGAGGAAATGAGCACCACCAAGACGGTGATCCAGTACCACGGCTGAACGGGCTTCTGGCGCAGCAGCAGGCGGCGCGGCCCGCGGAGCAGGGCCACGCTAGCGCTGCTGCGCCAACAGTGCCTGCGCGCGCAGCAGAACGGGCCTGTCGACCATCTTGCCGTCCACCGCCACGGCCGCGCCGGCTGAGGCCTCACAGGCGGCCACCACACGCTGCGCCCAGTCGATCTCGGCGGGGCTTGGGCTGAAGGCCGCATTCACCGGCCCCACCTGCTGCGGGTGGATGCACAGCTTGCCGCCAAAGCCCAGGGCACGGGCACGCGCAGCATCGGCGGCCACCACCTCAGGGTTGGCCACTTCCACCGTCACGCCATCCAGCGGCGCGGGCAGCCCAGCCAAGCGAGAGGCCAGAACCAAGCCGCTGCGAAACACCAGCAGGGCGTCGCCTTCACCGCTGATGCCCAGGTCCAGTTGAAAGTCGATGGAGCCAAAGGCCAGCCGCTTGACCGCGGGATGAGACGCCACGTCGTCGCGCCGCGCGTAACCTTCAGCCGTCTCGATCAGCGCCACCAGTGGCTTGCGCCCACACTCCTCGAAGGCCGCCTGCATCTGCTGCGCGCTCTCGGCCTTGGGCACCACCACCGCCTGCACCGCCGCATGGCGGGCGCACAGGGCCAGGTCTTGATCGCTCCACGGCGCGCCAGCATTCACGCGAACCCACAGTGCCGGGCCAGCAGAAGGGGCCGTGGCGCTGGCGCCGTGTTGGTGTACCAGCGCCACATCCAAGGCTGCGCGTGCCGAGTCCTTGTCTTGCGGTGCCACCGCATCTTCCAGGTCCACGATGACCGCATCGGCCCCGCTGGCCAGGGCCTTGGGGATGCGGTCGGCTCGGGTGGCGGGCATGAAGAGGGCTGCGCGTGCGCCCAGGCCCATAGCTGCGGCAGTGGCTTTGGAGCTCATGCCCCGAGCATGCCTGCCCGGGGCGCTGTGCGCCATTGCAAAGCGGCGAAGGTGGACTTAGGCCGCCGTCAAGGCGCGGCCTTTGAGCCGTCGCCACAAGCCCATCGCCATTCGCCACACCATCCGCAACAGCACCAAGGTGGCCAGGATCTCCAGCCCCGTCACCACCACCGCCCAAGGCGTGCCTCTGGCCTGGTTGCGCCGGTTGAACTTCTCGAACAGATGGTCACGCATCAGCTCGATGGAGTCGTAGAAGCTGGGGATCACCAAGAGTGTGAGGATGGTGGAGGTGATGGTGCCACCGATGATGGCCACGGCCAGGGGCCGGTAGAACTCTCCGCCTTGTCCCATGCCGATGGCCACCGGCAGCATGCCCGCAATCAGCGCAAAGGTCGTCATCAAGATGGGCCTCAAGCGCTTGCGCCCCGCCGTCATCAGGGCCTCTTCGCGGTCCACCCCTTCGGCTTCCAGCACCCGCGCCGCATCCAGCAGCAAGATGGCGTTTTTCGCCACCAAACCCATCAGCATGATCACCCCGATCAGGCTCATCAGGTTCAGCGTTGAGCCCGTCAACAACAGGGCCACCACCACCCCAATCAGGGACAGCGGCAGTGAGAGCATCACCGCCAGCGGCGCGGTGAACGAGCCGAACTGCATGACCAGGATCAGGTACATGAGCGCCACACCCGACACCAAGGCGATGCCCATCTGCTTGAAGACTTCCTGCTGGTCCTTGGAAGCCCCGGCCAGGTCGATGTCGTAGCCCGGCGGGAAATTCATGGACTTGGCCAGCTTCACCGCATCGGCCGTCACCTCGCCCGGCGAGCGGCCCTGCACATTGGCCGCCACCCCCACACTGCGCTTGCCGTCGATGTGCTCGATACGGGACGGGGCCTTGCCCATGGTCACGGTGGCAATCTGCGCCAGAGGCACGGTTTGCCCTGTGTTGCCGATGGGCACGGGCAGTCGCTCGATGTGGCTGGCGTCCAACCTATCGGCGGGCATCAGCCGCACGGCCACATCACGGGCTTCGCCCGAGGGGTCTACCCAATCACCCGCTTCCACACCGGCAAACGCCACCCGCAGGGTGCTGGTCACATCGCCCGTGGAGATGCCCAACGCCGCCGCCAATCCGCGGTCCAGCTCAATCTGCAACTCGTTCTGTGGGGACTGCAGCGACAAAGAAACATCTACCGCACCGGGCACTTGCCGCAAGCGGTCCATGTAGTCTTCCGTCAACTGCAGCAGCTTGCGGGAGTCCGGGCCGGTGAAGCGCACCTGCACCGGCTTTTGTGCGCCACCGGCCAAATCGTCCAGCACCGAGTACTCCGCGCCCACCAACACTTCAATTTTGCTGCGCAGGTCCTTGGCCACCTCGACCGTCAAACGCTTGCGGGACTTTCGGTCCCCAATGTCCACGTAAACGCGGCCGCCATTGACGTTGACCTGCGCATTGGTGGCCTGCGTCTCGGGCAACTCGCGTGCGAGTGCGGCTGCGGCCTCCACCTTGCGCCGCGCGTACTCCAAGCTCGACGACGGCGGCGTGCGCACGTCGATGGCCAAGACGCCGTAGTCCGAAACCGGCAGGAAGCTGGTTCCACCAAACTTGCCCTGCAAGGCAATCGCGCCCACGAAGCTCACCAGCGCGAACATCGTCATCCACCGTCGGTGGTGAAGCGCCCACTCGATCACGCGGCCATAACGGTCAGCCTGGTGGTCAAACCAGTCATTGAAACGCTGCAGCAGACGCGTCAGACCCTTCTTGGGCGCATGCTCGTGGCCCGGCGGGTCGCCCCAGTAGGCCGACAGCATCGGGTCCAGCGTGAAGGAAATCACCAAGCTCACCAGCACCGAAGCCACCACCGTCAAGCCGAAGGGCCTGAACCATTCGCCTGAAATGCCGGGCATGAAGGCCACCGGAATGAACACCGCCACGATAGAAAACGTGGTGGCCGCCACTGCAAGGCCGATCTCGGCCGTGCCCTGCAACGCCGCCGTCACCCGGTCGGCGGAACACATACACCACGAACACCGTCAGCACCGCACCCAAGACCAGGGCCTCGATCACATTGTTCAGGCTGCGCTGCGCGTTCTTTCCCCCGTCTTCGGTGATCGCGATGACCGTTCCCTCCGGCAGCTCGGTCTGTATCGTCTTGACCAGCTCGCGCACCTCTTGAGCCACCGACACGGTGGAGGCCTCGCGCGAACGAACGATCGACATGCCGACATTGGGCTGCCCATTGCGCTGGCTGAGCGACGTGACTTCCG
>RFPX01000107.1 GCA_009925955.1 Betaproteobacteria bacterium | reverse complement strand
GAGGTTTCCAAAGCCACGGGCACCTCATGGCCATCAATCACCGGCTTGAAGCGGTACGTCCAAAGTTTCATGTACGGAATTAGACCGCGAATTGCGGCCGCAGCCACCTCACTCCCTGGCCCTGGCGGTGGCGACGCCAAGCCGGACTCCCCACGGCAATGCCCTGTGCAGGTGCAGGGAAATCAGGCAGCCCCGATGCAGCCTGGCGCCGATCAGTTGACAGTGCCGGCACCGACAACTTCGACAGGCCCTCACCATGGTTCCATCAACACTGTGCCGCGCAACGGTTGGTTTGGCGCTGGGCTTGACCGTTTTGGCTGCCGCAGCACCCGCCCAGGCCATCGAGCAACCCCGATACCGCGTGGAGCGGGTGCTGGAGGCCGACAGCATCGAGGTGCGCCGCTATGAGCCCTACATCGTGGCCGAGGTGGTGGTTCCGGGGCCTGCTGAGCAGGCGGGCAACCAGGGCTTTTCCTACCTGGGTGGCTACATCTTTGGCCGCAACAAAGGGGAGCGCAAGATCGCCATGACCGCCCCGGTGGTGCAAACACCGCAGCCCGTCAAGATTGCCATGACCGCGCCCGTGGCACAGATGCCGGCTGAAGGGGGCCAGGGCTTTGCCGTGCAGTTCATGATGCCCTCGTCCTTCACGATGGAGACGCTGCCTGAGCCCCTGGACCCCCGCGTGAAGCTCAAGCCCGTGGGTGAGCAGCGCGTGGTGGCCATCACCTACTCGGGCACCTGGTCACAGGCCAACTACGACGAGCACCTGGCCAAGCTTCGCAGCGCGGCCCGGGCCGCAGGCCTGTCCACCGAAGGGGAACCGGTCTACGCCCGCTACAACGGCCCGTGGGTGCCCTGGTTCATGCGCAAGAACGAGATCTGGTTGGCGATCCCCTAACTTCGGTTTATTGGGAGTTTTTCTCCCAATGGAGCATGTCTTTACATACATGCGTCACGGCTACATTCGGCCGGTCTTTTTTTGGCAGGCCCGACAGGCCTGGTTCTAAATGGATGCTGTCTCGTCCTCGGGCTTGGCCCGCACCGAAACCGACGCGGGCTCTGAGCCGCTGAGCGCCCTGCCGAGCCCGTGGAGTGCTGCGTACGGGTCCGCAGGTATCCGCGCGGAACTGCCGCCGTTGCGCCACCGCCATCTGGGCGAGTGGATACGGGAGCGCTGCCGAACCTTCGCGCAGATGGACCCTCGGCGCGCGGCCTTCCATTGCGTCATGCCCAACGGCATGAACGGCAGCCTGAGCTTTGAGCAAGTCGACCAGGCCTCCGACGCCTTTGCAGCCTACCTGCGCAAGGACCTGGGGCTTCAACGCGGCGACCGTGTGGCGGTGCAGTTGCCCAACAGCTTGGGCTACCCCGTGGCCGCGTTTGGCGTCTTCAAGGCGGGCTGCGTGCTGGTCAACACCAATCCGCTGTACACCGAGCGGGAGATGGTCCACCAGTTCAACGATGCGCAGGTCAAGGCCCTGGTGGTGGTGGACCTGTTCGCCGACAAGCTGCCGGCGGTGCTGCAGCAAACGGCCATCCAGCATGTCGTGGTGGCCGATGTCACGGCCTTTTTCCCGGCGGTACCGCGCGCCTTGGTTCGGGCCGTGCAAAAGGTGTGGAGCCGAACCCTGCCTCCGGTGCGGGTCCCCCATCAGCGGCTGGCCGCGGCCTTGGAACAGGGGCGGCAAGCTTTGGCTCGCGACCCCGGGCTTTTGGACCTGAGCGACCTGGGGCCTGAGGACTTGGCGGTTCTCCAGTACACCGGCGGCACCACCGGTGTCAGCAAGGGCGCCATGCTCACCCACGCCAATTTGCTGCACAACGTACAGCAGATGCTGGCCATGGGCGGTGCCTTCATGGAAGAGGGCCGCGAGTGCGTGTTGACCGCTCTGCCCCTGTACCACGTGTTTGCCTTCACGGCCAACCTGCTGGGCTTCCTGAGCATCGGCGCTCGCAACGTGTTGGTGCCCAGCCCGCGTCCGGTGCAGAACCTGCAAAGGGCCATTGAGAACAACCCCATCACCTGGATCACAGGCGTCAACACGCTCTACAACGCCTTGCTCAACGAGGAGTGGTTCTTGGCCTACCCGCCCCCGCACCTGAAGGCGGCGATCGCGGGCGGCACAGCGCTGCATGCTGCCGTGGCGCAGCGCTGGCGTGAGGTCACGGGTGCACCCATTGCCGAAGGCTATGGCCTGACCGAAACCTCCCCGGTTGTCAGCTTCAATCCCCTGTCGGGCCCCGCACGCAGCGCTGGCATCGGCATACCCGTGCCCGGTACGGCTGTGCGGCTCGTGGGTGAAGACGGCATGCCCGTGGGCTTTGGTGAGCCCGGCGAGATTCAGGTTCGTGGGCCACAGGTGATGCAGGGCTATTGGAACCAGCCGGCCGAAACGAGCCGCGTGTTCGATGGGGCCTGGCTGCGAACAGGGGATGTGGCCGTCATGGAGCCCGATGGATTCATGCGTATCGTGGACCGCAAGAAGGACATGATTCTGGTCAGCGGATTCAACGTCTACCCCAACGAGGTGGAAGACGTGATTGCCCAAATGCCCAGCGTGCTGGAGGTGGCCGTGATTGGGGTGCCCGATGGTGCTGCGGGCGAGGCGGTGCAGGCCTATGTGGTGCCCAACCCTGGCCACGAGGCTGAGCTCACCGAGGCGGCCGTGGTCGCCTATTGCCGCTCCAACATGACCAGCTACAAGGTGCCGCGCCGGGTGTTGGTGCGCACCGAGCTGCCCAAGACACCGATCGGCAAGGTGTTGCGGCGCGAACTGCGCGATGAAGCCCTTCAGTCGGGTGCGGGCCGCTGAGGCCACAGGAGTCTATCGATGGTCACCGAATTCGAAACCAAGCTGCTGGGCGTGATGATGATGGTCATCATGCTGGGGATGGGGGCGTCGCTCACCTGGCGTGACTTCTTGATCGCCTTTCGCAAACCCAAGGGCGTGATCGTGGGCCTGATCTGCCAGTACGGCATCATGCCGGCGCTGGGGTTCCTGCTGGCCCAGGCCTTGGGCCTTCCGCCGGCCATTGCCATGGGCTTGATCCTCATGGGGTGCATGCCGGGCGGCACCACGTCCAACATCTTCACCTACTTCAGCAAGGGTGCGCTGGCACTGTCCATCATGATGACCAGCGTGTCCACCTTGGTGGCGCTGGGCATGGTGCCGGCCACCTTGGCCTTCTATTCAGGGTTGGGGGGCTACAGCGGCGACTACACGATCCCTGCTTCGAACGTGGCGCAGGTGCTGGTGGTGCTGCTGGTGCCCACCATCATCGGCATGGTGCTGCGCAAGGCCAACCCGAACGTGGGTGCCACGCTGGAACTGTTGGGCGGTCTGCTGGGCGTGTTCGTCATCCTGTTTTTGATCGTGACCTGGATTCCACGCAACTACCAGTTGCTGCTGGACACCTCAGCATCGGTGTATGCGGGGGCCATCGGCCTGGGCCTGGTGGGCATGCTGTTGGGCTATGGTCTGGCCCGCTTGCTCAAGCAGGACGCCAACCGCAGCCGCACGATCAGCCTGGAAACCGGCATTCAGAACGGGCCCTTGGCGGTGCTGATCGTGACGCTCAGCATCACCGGCCCGCAGCAGCAAGAAGTGCTGTTGATCCCAGTGCTGTACTCGCTGTTCATTGTGGTGAACTCCAGTCTCGTGACGGTGTGGTTCCGTCGCTTGGCTGACCGCGAAGCGGCCGCGCGAGACCGGGCGAAAGTAGGGGCGGTGGCGGCCGTGAATTGAGATTCGACGTGGCGTACGCTTGACCTGTGCTAGAGCTTCATCTGCGCGGGCAGCCACGTCACCAGCTCCGGCACGAACCAGATCATCAGCACCGCACCGACCATCAGGAAGAACATCGGCAAGGAAACCCGGGCCAGGTAGGGCAGCTGATGGCCCGTCATGCCTTGCAGCACGAACAGGTTGAAGCCCACGGGCGGGGTGATCTGGGCCATCTCGACGACCAGCACCACGAAGATGCCAAACCAAATGGGGTCGATGCCCGCCTTGATCACGGTGGGCATCAAGACGCCCATGGTCAGCACCACCATGGAGATGCCATCCAGGAAGCACCCGAGGACGATGAAGAAGGCCATCAGGGCCAGCATCAGCATGAAGGGTGTCAGCCCCAGCGAACTGATCCACTCGGCCAGGTGGCGCGGCAGGCCGATGTAGCCCATGGACAGGGTCAGGAACGAGGCGCCGGCCAGGATCAACGCGATCATGCAGTACAGCCGCGTAGCGCCCATCAGGGAGTCTCGGAAGATGGCCCAGCTCATCGAACCCTGTGCACTGGAGAGCACCAGAGCGCCCAGTACGCCCACCGCGGCGGCCTCCGTGGCCGTGGCAATGCCCGTGTAGATCGAGCCCAAAACCGCCACGATCAGGAGCACCACCGGGATCAGGCTGCTGGACTCCCGCAGCTTGGCCATCAATCCCATGGGGGGGTCACGCGGCGGAATCTGGTCGGGGTGCCGCAGTGCCCACAGCGCGATGTAGCCTGAGAACAGCAGGGCCAACAGGATGCCCGGGATGACGCCGGCGATGAAGAGCTTGGCAATGGACACATCGGCGGCCACGCCGTACACGATCATGATGATGGACGGCGGGATCAACAGGCCTAGGGTGCCCGATCCGGCCAGGGTTCCGATCACCTGATCTTGGGGGTAGCCGCGCCTTTGCAGCTCTGGCAGGGTCATCTTCCCGATGGTGGCGCAGGTGGCCGCACTGGAGCCTGACACGGCCGCAAAGATGGCGCACCCCACCACGTTGGTGTGCAGCAGGCGGCCGGGCAGGGCCTGCATCCAAGGTGCCAGTCCCCTGAACATGTCCTGGCTCAGGCGGGTGCGAAACAAAATCTCGCCCATCCACACAAACAAGGGCAGGGCCGTCAGGGTCCAGCTCGATGACGAGCCCCAGATCGTGACGGCCATGGCGTCACCGGCGGGCCG
>RFPX01000106.1 GCA_009925955.1 Betaproteobacteria bacterium | reverse complement strand
TTGGAGGCCGTGGAGCTGGTGGCCCAACACCGCCCCGATGTGGTGTTTCTGGACATCCGCATGCCAGGCCTGACCGGTGTCGAGGCCGCACGCGAAATCCTGCAGATGGAAACAGCCGAGGACGAGTGGCTGCCCGAGATGGTGTTCATCACTGCTTATGACGAGTATGCGGTCCAGGCCTTTGAACACGGCGCGGTGGACTATGTGCTCAAGCCGGCCTCCCTGGAGCGGCTGGCCAAGACCGTTGATCGGCTGAGCCAGCGGCTGAAGCAGCGCCAACAGTACCCGGCCATCGGGGGCGATGTCGATTCGGCTTCACCTGCATCGATGCAGGCCCTGCTTCAAGCCCTGAGCGCACAGTTGCGCGCGCCATTGCCGCCCGGCACTCGACTGACCGAGCCGCAGCACCTGGAGGTGCTGCAAGCCACCAGCGGCAGCACGGTACACCTGATTCCGGTGCGCGACGTGCTCTTCTTCATCAGCGATGAGAAGTACACCCGTGTACAGACCGCCACCACCGAAGCCTTGATCCGCAAGCCGATCAAGGAACTGGTCAACGAACTCGACCCCCGTCAGTTTTGGCAAATCCACCGCAGCAGCATCGTCAATGTTCAGGCGGTGGCGCAGGTGATCCGCGACGAGCGCGGCCGGCAAATCGTCAAGCTGCGGGACCATCCCCAATCGCTGGAGGTCAGCCGCAGCTTCGCGGGTGTCTTCAAGGGGATGTAAGGCCTGGCGTGGCCACGCGGCCTGACTCCCGTCGAACCGCCCAGACATACAGGGTGGGCAGAACCAACAGGGTCAGCAGGGTGGCCGATACCAAGCCCCCGATCACCACCACGGCCAAGGGGCGCTGGGTTTCCGCGCCAATGGCATGCGACAGCGCCATCGGCAACAAACCCAGCATGGCCAGCAACGCCGTCATCAACACGGTGCGCAAGCGCGTCAAGCTGCCCTGCATCACGGCTTCCATGAGGCCCATGCCCTCCTGCATCAGCTGGTTGTAGTAGGTCACCATCACCACCCCGTTGAGCACGGCCTGACCAAACAGCGCTATGAAGCCAATGGCCGCCGATACCGATAAGGGAATGTCCGTCACCGCCAAGGCCACGATCCCTCCGATCATGGCAAACGGGATGTTGGCGATGATCAGCAGTGCGCTGCGCAGGCTCTTGAAGGCGTCAAACAGCAGCAGGAAGATGACCAGGATCGACAGGGGCACGACCCAGGACAGGCGTTTCATCGCGCGCTGCTGGTTCTCGAACTCGCCCGACCAGATGATTTCGTAGCCGGCAGGCAACTTCACATCACGCGCTGCAGCCGCCTGGAGATCGGCCACCACCGACCCCATGTCGCGGTCTTTGATGAAGATCCCCACTGAGGCCACGCGACGGCCGTTCTCGCGTGCGATGTTCATGGCGCCGCTCGTTTGGCTCACCTGCGCCAACTGGGACAGCGGTACCTGAGCACCCGATGGCGCCGTCACCAATAGGCGCTGCAGCGCATCCAGGTTGCGCTGGGACGGGTGCAGACGCACCATCACCGAAAAGTGTCGCTCGCCCTCCCACAGTTCACTCGTGGCGCGGCCGGCCAAGGCCGTCTCGATCACGTCCTGGACATCGCCCACATTCAGCCCAAAACGCGCTGCGGCATCACGGTCGATGTCCAGACGAACCTGGGGCAGCTGGCCATCTCGGTCGATGAAGGCACGCGTGACCCCTTGGGTGCTGCGCGCGATGGACACCACCTTGTTGGCCATGCGGTTGAGCTCACCCAGGTCGTCACCCTTGACCTTCACCACGATCTGGCCATCGATCTGCGAGATGCTTTCCAACACGTTGTCGCGGATGGGCTGTGAGAAGGCGACGTCGATGCCCGGCAGCTCGGAGCAGGCCTCGTCCATCAGGTCTACGAGCTTGCGTTTGCTCATGCCCGGGCGCCACTGGTCTTCAGGTTTGAGCTCTACGAAGGCCTCGAAGGCATTGAAGATCTTGGGGTCGGTGCCGTCGTCCGGGCGCCCCACCTTGCTGACCACGGTGTTGACTTCGGGCACGGTGCGCAGCTTGGCCCGGATGGCCGATGCGGTTTGCTTGGCCTCCTCAGGCGACACCGAGGGCGGCAAGATGGCGTTCACCCAAATCGTGCCTTCGTCCAATTCGGGCAGGAACTCCGAGCCCAGGAAGGAGCCGACCACCAAGGAAGCGGCCAGGGCACTCAGGGCCAGGGCGATGACCTTGCGCGGTCGGTGGATCGCCCACTCCAGGGCCGGGGTGTACAGGCGCTTGCAGGCCTTGACCAGGGCGTTGTCCTCGTGGGGCACGTTCTTCTTCAGCAGGATCAGGCACAGCAGGGGCACCAAGGACAGGGCCAACAGCAGCGAGCCCACCAGGGCCGAAGTGACGCTCCAGGCCATGGGTGAAAAGATCCGCCCTTCATGCCGCTGAAGGGTGAAGATCGGCACGTGCGCGGCGATGATGATGATCATGGAGAAGAGGGTGGGCCGCCCCACCTCCACCGTGGCCTTCATCACGGCCTTCATCCGTGTGGCGCGGCTCTTCATCTGGGTTTGGTTCAATTCGCCCAGTCGTCGGAAGATGTTCTCCACCACGATCACAGCCCCGTCGACGATGATGCCGAAGTCCATCGCGCCCAAGGACAAGAGGTTGGCCGGGATACCGACAAAGGTCAGACCCAGAAAGGTGGCCAGCAGGCTCAACGGGATCACGGCCGCCACGATGAGCGCCGCACGGATGTTCTGCAGAAAGACGAACAAGACCAAGCTCACCAGCATGGCGCCTTCGGTGAGGTTCTTGAAGACCGTGGCCAAGGTCTTGTCGATCAGCCAAGACCGGTCGTAGTAGGGGACGATCTTCACGCCGTTGGGCAAGCCCTTCTCATTGAGCTGCGCGATGCGGTCCTTCAAACGGTCCAGCACCTCGCTGGGGTTCTCGCCTTTGCGCATGACCACAATGCCGTTGACGATGTCGTCCGTGTCGTCCTGCCCCACCAAGCCCTGCGGCGGGAAGCTGCCGATGCGCACCTGCGCCACATCGCGCACGAGCACCGGGGTGCCTTTGTGTTCGGCCACGACCACCCGCTCCACATCAGCGGAAGTGCGAAATGCACCCAGCGAACGCACCAGCACCTGCTGCCGCCCCTGGGTCATGGCACCACCGCCCACATTGGCATTGGCGCGCTGCAGCGCCTCAAACAGTTGGTTCAGCGAGATCTTGTAGTCGCGCAGTCGCTCCAGATCGGGGTTGACCTCGATTTCCTTGATCGTGCCCCCCATCGTGACCAGGTCGGCCACACCGGGCACCTGGCGCAGGGCCTTTTCCACGACCCAGTCCTGAATCTCGCGCAGCTCACGCGAGGAGTGGCTGTCGCCCTTGAGGCGAAAGCGCATGATCTCCCCGATGGCGGTGGATGGAGGCGGAACGGTGGTCTGGACACCAGGCGGCAACTCCACCGCACGCAGGCGCTCCAGCACCTGTTGGCGAGCCTGCTGCACGGTGGACTTGTCGTCGAAGGTCACCATCGCATACGTCAGGCCATATTGCGTATGGGTGAACAGCCGTACCGTGTTGGGGATGCCGGTCAGCGAGATCTCCAGCGGGATGGTGACCTGCTTTTCCACCTCTTCGGCCGCACGGCCGGGGTACAGCGCAATGACGTTGACTTGGGTGTCCGACACATCGGGGAAGGCCTCCACCGGCAGGTTCTGAAAGGCCAGCGTGCCGGCACCCACGAACAGGGTCAGGGCCAACCAAATGAACAGCGGCTGGCGCAGTGAGAACTGGACAACGCGGTTGATCATTGGGCGGCGTCCAGCAGTTGGTTGAGGAACAGCGTGCCGCCGATGACCACCTTCTCACCGGCTTTGAGGCCCTGAACCACATGCCACCATTGGGGGCCCGCCGTGCGCAGTTGCGCAAAGCGACGCTCGTAGCGACCCTGGCCCAAGGACACGAACACCCCGAGCTGGTCGCCACGGACGAACACCGCGTCGGCCGGCACCAGGGGCAGGCCATCATGGGCCTCGATTCGGCCTTTGACGAACATTTCGGCTCGCAGCTGGCCGCGGGGGTTGTCCACCCGCGCGCGAACCTTCACGGTCCGTGATGAGGCGTCCACCCACTCGCCCACATGCAGCACGGTGGCTGCAAACACCGCATCGGGCCATGCAGCCGTGCGCAGCTCAATGGCTGCGCCAGGCTTCACCCGTGCCAACAGCGTCTCGTCCAGGTCCAACAGCACCCACAGGGTGCGCGGGTCGCTCACCACGAACAGGGGTGGGCCTGCGGCGTCGGGCCGCACCTCCAAGCCAGGGTTGAGGTTGCGCTCCACAACCACCCCCGACACCGGGCTGACCAGGGCCAGTGATTGATGCACCGAACCGCCGGCGTCCAGCGCTGCGGCATAGGGGCTCAGCCTCGCGCGGGCCCGCTGCAGCTCGGCCATGGCCCGGGCATGGTCGGCCTCGGCCGATTCGAGGTCCTTGCGCGACACCGCACCCACCTCCACCAGGCTGCGGGCGCGTTCGAACTGCCGCTGTGCTTGGCGTTCATCGGCCTGGGCCCGTTGCACATCAGCCTGTGCCTGCCCCAACTCCGCGGCACTCAAGGTGGCCAAGGTGCTGCCCTTGGCCACCGATTGGCCGACTTGTGCGGACAAACGCTCCACGCGACCCGCAAACGGTGGGTACACACGGGCGGTGGCGTCTTCGTTCCACACCAGCCGGCCAGCCAACTCCACCGGCCGCTCGGCTGCGGAAACCACCTCGGCCAGACGCAGTTCAGGTGGATCCTTCTGGCCGGGGAAGGCCACCACCGCACCGTTGACCGTGGGCTGAGGGGGCGCCGCTTCAGTCGTCGGTTTGCTGCAGGCGCTCAGCAGGCCCAGGAGCGTCAGCGCACAGGCCAGTGCGCCGGCACGTGCTGCGTGGGTCAGTCGGGGTGTCTTCATGATCAAGG
>RFPX01000105.1 GCA_009925955.1 Betaproteobacteria bacterium | reverse complement strand
GCCAGCAGGCCTGACAGCAGTACGCCGGCGCTCAAGCTCCAGATTTCCAAGGCACGGCGGGCCGCCGGCGGCAGCGCCTGCAACACCAACGTCACTCGAATGTGTTCACCACGCTTGAGCGTGTGGGCCAGGGCCAGGAACGCCGAGCCCGCCATGAGGTAGCCGGCGTAGGCATCCGTGCCCCGAACATGAAAGCCCACCTCGCGGCTGACGATCGACAGCAACACCATGCACAGCAGCCCCACCATGAAGGCTGCCGCCAGCCACGCCGTGGCGTCAAACAGGGTGTCCAGCAGGCGCCGCATCAGGGCTTGTTGTAGGCGTCAACCAGGGCCTTGCCTTCGGCACCTGCCCTGTCCATCCACTCCTTGAGCAGCGTGTCGCCCACCCGCTTGAGATCGGCTTTCAACTGTGCCGAGGGCGGTGTGACGGTCATGCCGTTTTGGCGCAGCACTTCGAGCGTGCTGGTGTTGACCTTGCGGGACTCCGCCCACCCGCGGACCTCTGCATCGGCGGCGGCCTTCATGACCGCATCCTGCGTAGCCTTGTCCAGGGCCTCGAAGGCCTTGCGGTTGGCAATAACGGCGTTCTTGGGCAGCCAGGCCTGCACGTCGTAGTAGAACTTCAGGTGCTCGAAAAGTTTGCTGTCCACGCCGGTGGCGCCAGAGGTCATGGTGGACTCCACCACGCCCGTGGCCAAGGCCTGCGACAACTCGGCTGCCTGCACCGTCACAGGCTGGGCGCCCACCAGCTCTGCAATGCGCGATGTGGACGGACTGTAGGCGCGCCACTTGATGCCCTTGAGGTCGGCCGCGCTGTTCAGCGGCTTCTTGCTGTAGATGCCCTGAGGAGGCCAGGCCACCGAGTACAGCAGCATCATGCCTTGCTCGGCCAGCTTCTTCTCCAACAGCGGCTTCTGCGCGCGGTACAGCTTCATGCCCTCTTCGTAGCTGTCGGCCAAGAAGGGCAGGCCATCAGCGCCGAACGGCTGCCATTCGTTTTGGAAGTTCACGAGCAGGATCTCGCCGGCCTGCGCCTGGCCTCCCTGCACCGCACGCTTGATCTCCGGAGCCTTGAAGAGAGAGGCATTTGCATGCACCGTGATCTTGAGCTTGCCCCCGCTGAGCCGGTCCACATCGGCGGCGAAGGTGTTCAGGTTTACCGAGTGAAAGTTGGTGGCCGGGTAGGCGGCGGGAAGGTCCCACTTGGTTTGGGCTGTGACAGGAAGGGCCAGGGACAAGGCACCGGTGGTCAGGACAGCGGTGAAAACGCGACGAAGCATGGAGGGCTCCTGAAGGTGGTCGGAAAGCCGTAATGTAGGAAGGGGGCCTGGGCTTGGACACCAAGGGTTTCCCGAGGGGTGGGGCCTGCGACCCTACACTTGATCCATGAGCTGGGAGTTCTGGATCGACCGAGGCGGCACCTTTACCGACATCGTGGCGCGGCGCCCCGATGGGCAACTGGTGACCCACAAGTTGTTGTCTGAAAACCCGGAGCGCTACCGCGATGCGGCCGTGGCGGGTATCCGCCACTTGCTGGGGCTGCAACCCGGCCAGCCCATTTCTGCCGCGCAGGTGGCCTGCGTGAAGATGGGGACCACGGTGGCCACCAATGCTCTGCTGGAGCGCAAGGGTGAGCCCACGTTGCTGGTGACCACCCTGGGCTTTCGCGACGCGCTGCGCATTGCCTACCAGAACCGTCCGCGTCTGTTCGACCGCCACATCGTGCTGCCTGAACTGCTGTACGAGCGGGTCATCGAAGCCCAGGAGCGGGTGGGCGCGCACGGGGACGTGGTGCAGCCGCTGGATGAGGCGCATCTCAGAGAGCGCCTGTGGGCTGCATTCGACGCTGGACTGCGCAGTGTGGCCATCGTGTTCCTGCACGGCTACCGCTACACCGCACACGAGCAGGCCGCGGCGCGCTTGGCCCGGGAGGTGGGCTTTACCCAGGTCAGCACCTCACATGAAACCAGCCCACTGATGAAGTTCGTCAGCCGTGGTGACACCACGGTGGTGGACGCCTACCTGTCGCCCATCCTGCGCCGCTATGTGGACCAGGTGGCGGCCGAGATGCCTGACGTGCCGCTGTACTTCATGCAGTCCTCTGGCGGGCTCACCGACGCACACCGGTTTCAAGGGAAGGACGCCATCCTGTCAGGCCCAGCCGGCGGGATCGTGGGCATGGCTCGAACGGCTGAGATGGCCTTCGCCGAGGAAGCCCAGGCGGGATCGCTGCGGGTGATTGGGTTTGACATGGGCGGCACCTCGACGGATGTGTCGCACTATGCGGGCGAGTTCGAGCGCGAGTTCGAGACGCAGGTGGCCGGGGTGCGCATGCGTGCGCCAATGATGAGCATCCACACTGTCGCCGCCGGTGGCGGCTCGATCCTGCAGTTCGATGGCGCGCGCTTTCGTGTGGGGCCGCAGAGTGCCGGGGCCAACCCCGGCCCCGCCTGTTACCGCCGGGGTGGCCCACTGGCCGTCACCGATGCCAACGTCCTGCTGGGCAAGATCCAGCCCCAATGGTTCCCACGCGTGTTTGGCCCCCATGGCGACGAGCCCTTGAGCCAAGAGGCCGCCGCCGCCGGCTTTGCAGCGCTGGCCCAGCAAACGGGGCGATCGGCGGAACAGGTGGCCGATGGATTCATCCGCATTGCCGTGCAGCAGATGGCCAACGCCATCAAGAAGATCTCGGTGGCGCGCGGCTACGACGTGACCCGCTACACCCTGCAATGCTTCGGCGGCGCCGGAGGTCAGCACGCTTGTCTGGTGGCCGATGCCTTGGGGATGACGCGGGTGCTGGTGCATCCCATGGCGGGGGTGCTGAGTGCTTATGGCATGGGACTGGCCGACCAATCCCGCCTGCGGGAACAGGCTGTTGAGTGGCCACTGAGCGCGCAGACACTGCCGTTGATCGAGCAGCAGCTCCAGGCGCTGGCGGTGGAGGTGCGGGGGGACCTGCAGTCCTCGGCGGTGGTGGCCGGTTCGGTGGTGGTCCACCGTCGCGTGCATGTGCGCTACGAGGGTACCGATGCGGCCCTGGTGGTACCCCTGGACACTGTGGAGGGCATCACCCGCGCCTTTGAGGCGGCCTACCGGCGGCGTTATGCCTTTCTGATGGAGGGCAAGCGGCTGATGGTGGAGGCGGTTTCGGTCGAAGCGGTGTTGGCTGGCGATACGCCACGGGAGCCCTTGGTGCCCTTGCAAGCCGAGCGTGCTGTACCGCGGCGCGAAACGGTGCGGGTCTACAGCGACGGCCGTTGGCATGAAGCCGCGCTCGTGGTGCGGCAGGACCTGCAGCCCGGGGACCGCATCGACGGGCCGGCCATCATCGCCGAGCAAAACGCCACCACCGTCGTCGAGCCCGACTGGCAAGCGGTGCTGACCGCACGCGACCACCTGGTTTTGAGCCGCCGCACCCCGCGCGAGCAGCGCTTTGCTGCCGGAACGCAGGCCGATCCGGTGCTGCTGGAGGTGTTCAACAACCTGTTCATGAACATCGCCGAGCAGATGGGCCTGCAACTGCAGAACACGGCTTACTCGGTCAACATCAAGGAGCGCCTGGACTTCTCCTGTGCCTTGTTCGACGGCCAAGGCCAGCTGATCGCCAATGCGCCGCACATGCCCGTCCACCTGGGCTCCATGGGTGAGAGCATCCAGACCGTCATCCGTGAGAATGCGGGGCGCATGCGTCGGGGCGATGTGTTCGTGCTCAACGACCCGTATCACGGCGGCACGCACCTGCCCGACGTCACGGTCATCACGCCGGTTTTTCTGGAGGCGCCACCGCTGGCATCCGCCTCCGCCGCTGACCCGCATGCCGCGCCCTTCGAGACGCCGCTGTTCTACGTGGGTTCGCGCGGTCACCATGCCGACATTGGCGGTCTGACCCCCGGCTCCATGCCGCCGTTTTCCACCCGCATTGAGGAAGAGGGCGTGCAGATCCGCAACTTCCTGCTGGTCCAAGGAGACGGGCGGGGCAACGGGCAGCTGCGCGAGGCGCAGATGCTGGCGTTGCTGCAAAGCGGCGAGTACCCCAGCCGCAATCCTCAGCAAAACCTGGCCGACCTGAAGGCGCAGATTGCCGCCAACGAAAAAGGCGTTCAGGAACTGCGGCGCATGGTCGGCCAGTTCGGGCTGGAGGCGGTACAGGCCTACATGCGACATGTGCAAGACAACGCTGAAGAGTCGGTCCGGCGCGTGATCACGCGGCTGCGCAACGGCGCCTACACCTTGCCACTGGACAACGGTGCCCAGATTCAAGTGGCGGTGCGTGTGAATGCGGCAGACCGGTGTGCAGAGATCGACTTCAGCGGCACCAGTCCACAACTGGCCAACAACTTCAACGCGCCGCGTGCGGTGTGTATGGCGGCGGTGCTGTACGTCTTTCGCACGCTGGTCGACGACGACATCCCCCTCAACGCCGGTTGTCTCAAGCCTCTGAAGGTCATCATTCCCGAAGGTTCGATGTTGAACCCGAACCCACCGGCCTCGGTGGTGGCGGGCAATGTCGAGACCTCCAGCTGCATCACCAATGCGCTGTTCGGCGCCCTGGGCGTCATGGCCGCGTCCCAGCCCACCATGAACAACTTCACCTTCGGTAACGACCGCGTGCAGTACTACGAGACCATCTCAGGCGGCAGTGGGGCCGGTGGTGTCTTCGATGACCAGGGCGCTTTGGTGGGTGGGTTTGACGGCACCAGCGTTGTGCAAACACACATGACGAACTCCCGCCTGACGGACCCGGAGGTGCTGGAGTTTCGCTTTCCGGTTCGGCTGCTGTCCTATGAAATTCGGCGCGGCTCGGGGGGCGCGGGCCAATGGCGCGGCGGTGATGGCGGTGTGCGCCGGGTGCAGTTCCTGGAGCCGGTCACCGCTGGCATCTTGTCCAATGGCCGGGTGCATCCCGCCTTCGGGGCACAGGGTGGCCAGGCAGGCGCCACTGGCCTGAACCGCGTGCGCCGCGCGGACGGGCGGGTG
>RFPX01000104.1 GCA_009925955.1 Betaproteobacteria bacterium | reverse complement strand
GTCAAGCCGGTCAAACCGGCTGACGAGGCCATGAAGCGGCGGCGCTTCACCGTGGCTCCAGCGCTTCAGCGGCCGCGCGCGTGGGGTGGCTCAACGTCCACACGGTGCCACCAGTCCTGCCAGAACTGGGTGCGGCGAAAGCCCTTGAGCCATGGCTGGGTGAGGTCGCTGGAAATGCGGTGCACCAGGAACTTGTAGGGCATGTAGGCCATGCCAATGTTCTTGGCTTGCAGGAACAAGGCCTCACGCTCGGGGCCATCGGGAATCTCGCCCATGCGCTCGTACAGACGGTCGAACTCCTCGTTCTTGAAGCGCGCGAAGTTCTGCGCGCCGAACTGCGGGCTGTAGTAGCGCGCCAGGGACTGTTGGCCATCGGGTGCCGCTGCTGAACCGCCCAAAATCCACATCTGCAGCTTGCCCGCCCGCGCGGCCTTGAGCTGTTCAGGCCACTTGGCCACCTTGAAGCGAACCTGGATGCCCACGGCTTCGAAGTTGCGCTTGTGCAATTCGTTGAACTGGCGCGAGAGTTGGTCGGGCTGTGTGGCCATCTCGAGCACCAGGGGCTTGCCCTCGGGCGTCTCGCGGAACCCGTCGCCGTCCTTGTCCAAGTAGCCGTACAGGTCCAGCAGTGCCTTGGCGCGCGCCGGGTCGTGGTCGCTCATGGCGCTCTTGTACTGGGGGTCGTAGCCCGTGGTGTTGGGCACCAAGGCCGACTGCGCCGGAATCGCCTGTCCACGGCGGATCAGGCGGATCTCACGGTCGATGTCCAACGCCAACGACAGCGCCCGGCGCAGCGCCACGCGCTCAGGCGTGTAGCCGCCCACCACCGGGTCTTCCATGTTGAAGTACAGGTAGGCGGAATCTGAATTGAGCGAGCGCGAGCCCTGGATGCCGCGCTTGGCCAGGTTGGGCGCCAGCTTCCCGTTGGGCATGGCCTGGCTGACAAACTCACCAGGCACCGTCAACCAGTCCAGCTGCTCATTGAGAAAGGCCAGCCAACGCGGCTGCATTTCTTCAATGATGCTGACCTCCACACGGTCCACCATGGGCAGGCGCCGGCCCTTGAACTGCGCCAGCAGGGCTTGACCAGCCGCATCATCGGCTGCAGGCTCGAAGTCGTAGAGCACTTCGCGGTACTGGGGGTTGCGCTCCAGGGCAATGAAGCTCGATCGCCTCCACTGCACCAGCTTGAAGGGCCCTGTGCCCACGGGATGGGCCATGATCTTGTCGCCGTAGTGCTCCACCACCTCGCGCGCCACGGCGCCGAAGAGGTCTCCAGTGGCGAAGGTCTCGATCAGTGTGGGCCGGGGCTTGTAGGTCTTGAATTGAATGGTGTAGCGGTCTAGGGCGCGGATGCCTTCAATCTCGGCTTCATAGTCGAAGGGCTTCTTGGTCTCCAAGGCCTTCTTGCGCAGGGCCTCCAGGCCCACATAGCCGGTGTCGAGCATGCCGCCCCACACCGGGCTCTTGTTCACCGGGTCGGCAAAGCGCTTGTAGCTGAACACATAGTCCGCGGCCGTCAATTCACGCCGGCCCTGCGCATCCAGTCGCTTGCTGCCTTTGAAGGCCGGGTCATCCATGAAGTAGATGCCGGGCTTGATGCGGACCGTCCAGGTGCGAAAGTCAGCCGACACCTGCGGCATGCCGTCCGCTGTCAGCGGGCGAATCTTGGCGGGGCGGGCCAGGTGGTCGTACTCGTACAGGCCTTCGAAGATGTGGGGCGTGACCGTGCGTGAGTACAGATCGTTCACCTGTGCGGGGTCGAAGCCGGTCTCAGCCGTGGGAAAGGACAGGCGCAGCACCTTCTGCGGCGCCGGGCTTGACACCTGCGGCTGCGCTGCGGCCACCAGGGACAGCGTCAGCGCAACCCCCAACAGGCAGCCGCGCAGCGTTGCGGTCAGCCGGGGTTTCATTTCGCTTCGGCCACCACCTGCGCCGCACCGGCGTGGTCCACGTCCACATACCGCCAGAAGTCGCGCATGAAGGGGTGCCGGCGGTAGCCCACCACGTGCGGGTGCGTCAGGTCGGTGAGGATGCGGTGTCCCGTGACCTTATAGGGCATATAGGCCACCGCCAAGAGCTTGGCCTCGTTCATCAGGGCCTCGCGCTCGTTGCCATCGGGCATCACGAACTGCCGCTTGTACAGCTCGTTGAAGGCCGGCAAGTCAAATCGTGAATGATTGGCCTGACCCTTGTTGGGGCCGTACAGCAGATCCAAAAAGTAGCTGCCATCGGGGTTGGTGGCGGTCCAGGCCACACCCCACATCATCAGCTTGCCGGCACGACTGGCCTTGAGCTGCTCAGGCCACTTGGCAATCTTGAACTCGATGCGCACGTTGATGGCCTTCATCGCCTTGCGCCACAACTCCTGCAGCTGCCGAGAAGCCTGGTCGGGCTGGCTTGAATACTCCAGCAGCAGCGGCTTGCCGTCGGGCAGGTCGCGCCAGCCATCGCCGTCCTTGTCGACATAGCCGTAGAGGTCCAGCAGCGCACGGGCGCGGGCCAGGTCGTGGTCGCTCATCTCGGTCTTCATCTTCGGGTCGAAGCCCGTGAGCATGGGCGGGATGATGGCCTGCGCGGGAACGGCCTGTCCCTTGCGCACCTGATTGATTTCCTGTTCCACGTCGTAGGCCAGGGAAATCGCGCGTCGAAGCGCCACCTTGTGGGGCTCATAGCCGCCCACCACTGGGTTTTCCATGCCGAAATAGCTCAGCGTGGCATCCACCGCAGGAACCCGCTGCATTTGGATGCCCTTCTTGCGCAGGTTGGGCGCCAGCTTGTTGTTGGGGATGGCCGTGGTGGCGAACTCATTGGGCAGGCGGTCGATCATGTCGTGCTCGCCATTGAGGAAGGCCAGCCAACGCGGCTGGGTCTCCTCCACGATGCTCACCTCCACCCGGTCAACCATGGGGATGCGCTTGCCCTTGAGCTTGGCCAGCACGGCCTGCGCCTCGGCATCGTCCGGGGCCGGCTGCGCGTCGTAGTACTGCTCACGGTAGTTGGGGTTGCGCTCCAAGGTGATCTTGGAAGAGCGCTTCCAGGCCGCCAGCCGGAAGGGGCCCGTACCCACGGGGTGCTCCATGATCTTGTCGCCGTAGGCCTCCACCACCTCGCGGGCCACTGCGCCCATCACACCACCGTCGGTGAAGGTGTAATAGAAGCGAGGCGCCGGGCTGGCCAAGCGAACCTCGAAGGTGTAGCGGTCCAGGGCCCGAACGCCCTCGACCTCGGCGTCATAGTCGAATGCGATCTTGTTGGCGATCGTCTTCTTGCGCAGTTCCGACAGGCCCAGAATGCGCGCGTTTTCCAACTGGAACAGGCTTGGGCTCTTGGTCTTGGGGTCGTAGTGGCGCTTGAGCGTGTAAACGTAGTCCTCGGCCGTGAGTTCGCGCTTGCCCTGGGCGTTCAGGCGTTTGCTGCCCTTGAAGGCGGGGTCGTCGGCAAACAGGATGCCCGGCTTGAGGCGAAAGACAAACCGTGTGTAGTTGTCGCTGATCTCGGGCAGGGCTTGGGCCGTTTGCGGCACCACCTTCACCGGGCGCGCCAGTGGGTCATAGGTCAGCGGCGCCTCGAACATATTGGCCGCGATGATCCGGGAGTAGGCGTCGGAAATCTGCGCGGGGTCGAATCCGGTCTCGGCAATCGGAAAGGCGTAGCGCAGCGTCTTCTTCGCTGCGGTGGCCTGCGGCGCCGCCGTTTGGCCTGCCGTGTTGGCCGCCACGGGCCCAGCCCACACCAGCATGCCGGCCAAGGCCCAGGAAGTGACCGCCCCGCACAGGGCCGTCGTCAGGAGATTTCGACGCATCATGATGAAGAAGGTGCCCGGTGCAGGCCAGTGGCCCGGTTGGGCACCGCAGCAGCGACTGGCAAAAGCGCGCAGTCTAGCGGCGCCAAGCCACCCCGAGAACCCTGGATCACCCCTTATTCCCCTGCGCCTTGCTCGGACTATTCCCGCCACGCGCGGGGGAAAACGCCGGGAAACAAGCGCACCAGAGGCCGCTAGACTCCCGCATCCCGTGAAACCGGGGATTCCGAGCGCGTCCGGGGGCCACAAGCCCGCTCAGGGCAGCGCGACTTCTGGAGTTTGCAAACATGCTGGCCTATCTCATCAGGCGACTGTGGCAGATGGTTCCCACGCTCTTGGGCGTGGTGCTGTTGGTCTTCGTCCTTTTCAAATACTTCGGTGGCGACCCCGCAGAAATCCTCGGGGGCCTCAACGCCACCCCCGAGCAGATTGATGCCATTCGCCAGCAACTGGGTCTGAACGAACCGGCCTGGTACCAGTTCTGGATCTTCATCAAGTCCATCGCCACCTTTGACTTCGGCAAGAGCTGGGCGACCAACGAAGCGGTGAGCAACCTGTTCGCCACGCGCTTGCCCGCCACGCTCACGGTGATGCTGCCCATCCTGATTCTGGACGTGCTGCTGGCCCTGCCCATTGCCATGTGGGTGGCCTACCGCCGTGGTTCGCTCACCGACCGCGCCATCATGGTGGTCACCACGGTGGCACTGTCCATTTCATTCCTCGTCTACATCATCGTGGGCCAGTATGTGTTTGGCTTCCTCCTGGGATGGTTCCCGGTGCAGGGCTGGACCGACAGCACGTGGACGAACCTGATCACCTATGCGCCGCTGCCCGTGCTGCTGGCGGTGATGGTGGGCGTGAGCCCCCAAACGCGCCTGTACCGCAGCTTCTTCCTCGATGAACTGGGCCAGGACTATGTCCGCACCGCACGTGCCAAGGGCCTGACCGAGAACAAGGTGCTGTTCAAGCATGTGATGCGCAACGCGATGATCCCCATCATCACCAACATCGGCTTGGCGCTGCCCAGTGTGTTCATCGGCTCCTTCCTGATCGAGACCTTCTTCTCCATTCCCGGTCTGGGCCGCGAGGTCTTGTTGGCGGTCAACCGGTCCGACTATCCGGTCATTCAGGCCATCACGGTGTACCTGGCCATGCTGACCATGGTGATCAACCTGCTGACCGACGTGATGTACAAGGC
>RFPX01000103.1 GCA_009925955.1 Betaproteobacteria bacterium | reverse complement strand
GATATCGAGCAGTCGCAGCCGTATTACATGATCGCCAAACGGGCACCGGGCTGCACCGCGGCCCATTACCTGAACTTTCTGACGGCGTATGACCCACCGGTGCTGTATCACCCCTACACCACGGGCACGCGGCTGGCTGCGGCCGTGGGCCACTTGGCGGAGATCTGGGTGGAGGAAGCTTTGTTCAATTCGGGCTTCTATCACGGTGATTTGCACGCCGGCAACCTGATGTACAAGGTTGACGAGGGTGGGCCCAACGGCCTGCTCACCGTGATTGACTTCGGCAACAGCCGAGTGCTCGCCCCCAATGAACGGCAGGCCATCTTCAAGATGATGGTCAACGCGGCCTTGGGCAACACCCAGGGCTTCATTCCCGAGTTCGAATCGATTCTTTCTTCCGAAGCCCAGTCCCGCATGACACCCGAGGTGCGCCAGGCCTTTGCCCATCGCATCGACGCGATCTTGGCGGCAAACCCGAACAAGCCAGGTGCGGCCATTGGGCAGATATTGAATGCCGCCAACGAGTTGGGCTTGGAGGTGCCGGGCGCCATCGCCAACTTCTCGCGGTCGGAGCTGATGCTGGAGAACACGCTGAGGGTTCTGGAGGAGCGCAACGAGTCCAACTGGATCCCATACCAAGCGAAGTTCGCTGGCATCACGCGAGAAACCGCCAAACGGACCGAAGCGTTCAACCAGTGCCTGGACCACAGCATCGAAGTATTGAAAGCTGCCACGCCCCCGAACGAGGCTGCCGCCACACGCTTGCAGCAGATCAAGGCCATCCCATTTGAAGACCTCAATGATGAACAGGTCCGGTTCCTGCAGGAGGTGCCGGTGCAAACCTTGGGCTACCTGACCCGTCGCCTGGCGCAGATCCACCACCTCCGGCACGAGAGGCCGGCTGCCGAGCGGCCCAAGGGTCCGACCATGGAGTCGGCCATCCGGAATGTGTTGATGCGCCACCGCGGCGATGCCCTGCGCCTGGGTGGAACGGCGCTGAGCCTGCGGGTGGCGGCCAATTTGGCGGCCGGTGTATAGGCCTTGGCCTGGCACCGGCGGAGCTGTCCCTGCGATCGGGACTAAACTGGGGCGATGCCTCAAAACGATGGCCACTGGATGACGTTGGCCCTGCAGCAAGCCGAGCAGGCCCGGCTGCGGGGCGAAGTCCCCGTGGGGGCGGTGCTGGTGCTCAATGGGGCGTTGGTGGCCGCTGGCTACAACCAGCCGATTGGGCTGCACGACCCCAGCGCGCACGCGGAGGTGGTGGCCTTGCGTGGGGCAGGGCAGGCGCTGCAGAACTACAGGCTGCCAGGCCTTGAGATGTTCGTCACGCTCGAGCCCTGTGCCATGTGCGCCATGGCGATGATGCATGCCCGGATCTCGCGCGTGGTGTACGCAGCCGCAGACCCGAAGACCGGCGCAGCGGGCTCCGTGCTCAACTTGTTTGGGCATTCGGGGCTCAACCACCACACCGAGGTCTTGGGGGGGGTCATGGCGGCAGAGTCTGCGGCCCTGTTACAGGACTTTTTTCGACAGCGCCGACAGGCTCAACGCCCCTCCGGCTCCCATACATGACTGCGTCCTCTCTGACCCTGTTTGCCGCTTCCGGTGTTGAAACGCGCCGGGCCCATGTTCAACGCGCCCGGCGCCGGCTGCAGGCCCTGGGCTACGCCGTCGTCGAAGACGAGAGCGTGCGCCTGCGCCATCAACGGTTTGCCGGCTCTGATGAAGAGCGCCTGGCGACCTTGCACCGAGTGGCCCACCAGGCACCTTCGGTGGCCTTGGCTTGCCGCGGCGGCTACGGCATGAGCCGCTTGTTGGACCATATCGATTGGAAGCGAATCAAGCGCAGCGTGGAACGCGGAACCCGCTGGGTGGGCTACAGCGACATGACGGCACTGAGCCTGGGCCTGTTGGCCCACACCGGGGCGGTGTCGTGGCATGGGCCGATGGCCGCGGAAGACTTCGGGCGTGAGCTTGGCCACGACGCCCATATGGACGAAGCCAATGACATCACCTGTGAGACCTTCGACCAGGCCATGCGGGGTGACCTGGAAGCGCTGGGCTTTCGCACCGAAGCCGGGCGTGATGGCCTGAGTGCCAAGGGTCGCCTCTGGGGCGGGAACTTGAGCATGGTGTGCAGCCTCCTGGGCACGCCACACTGGCCGCGCATCAAAGGGGGTCTCCTGTTTCTGGAGGACGTGGCAGAGCATCCCTATCGTGTCGAGCGCATGCTCTTGCAGTTGGCGCAGGCAGGTGTTTTGGGTGACCAACGCGCCGTTCTACTGGGCCAGTTCAGCGCCTGGAAGCCTTCGCCTCTGGACCGCGGCTATGGCCTCAAAGCGATGCTTCAGCGGGTAGCAGCGGCATGCCCCAAGACCCCGCTGCTGACGGGCCTGCCCGTGGGGCATGTACCCCTGAACATGAGCCTGCCCCAGGGGCTGCCCACGCAACTACAGGTGGACGGTCGCACCGCCTACTTGTTCTTCAGAGACTGATGCTGCAAGCGGACTCTTCAGAGGCCTATGCCGGCAACACGTCAAATGCAATGGTGGTGCGCCACTCTGGGCTGACGAAGGGCTTTGTGCCGTGCCACCAGTAAGACGGAAACACCACCAAGCGCCCCGGCACCGGCTGCACCTCATGCATGGGCGGCCAGCCCAGATCCATGGCTTCGTCGGGGACACCAAACTGCAGCCAACCGGGACGGCTCTCGGTATCGGTACACACCTTGGGCACCTGGACGTAGTACACCGCACTGATCCATCCGTGGGGGTGTACATGGTTGGTATGCCGGCCCCTTGAGCTCAGCCGCGAGGACCATGAGTCGCTGTAACGCCAGCGTCCCGTGAGCCGCCCCAGCAGTGGGTGCTCGGTCTGGTCGGGGAGCTTGGCCAGGAAGGCGTCCATGGCCCTTGCGATGGTGCCACGCAAGGCGGAGATGCATGGGCGTTCCAGGTCGAACAGGTTGCCCAGGGTTTGCGTGCCGCCGCGCAGCGTTTGATCCACCGGAGCCTGGCGATCCTGTTGCAGCGCGTCGAGCTCCGCAATCAGATCGGCATGAAACCCGCCCATGTCCATCCAACCGTCGGGTGGTGGCAGATCGATCACGGCCATCAGATCGGAGCCCAACAGGGCCTGTGCGCGTTCCGGGTTGGTGTGGCGGTACACGGTGCTCAACAAGGCCCAGGCCATCTGGTCTTGAGCAGCAGCATCGACGGCACGCCGCGCCGGATCCAACGCCTCGTGTAGACGACCGGCTACCAACAAACTGCTGGCGATGCTCGCCCAGAGCATCGCTGACTCTGGCGCCTGTTTTAAGGCTTGCCGGTGTAGCACCAGGCCCTCGTCGATGCGCCCAAGACGCACAGCACAGCGGGCCATACCGTCCAAGTACTCCGCTTGCGGATTCAGATGCCAGGCGGATTCATAGGCCTGTTGGGCCGCTTCGAGCTGGTCGCTGCGCCAAAGCAACTGGCCTTTGAGTGCCAGCAGTTCGGCGCGGTGTGCAGCCCCCATCGCGGTGCCCGCGGCGCTGGGCTGCGCCGAGGTGGCTGCATCGAGCTGTCTCATCCAGTCCTTGCGTGCCTGTCGCCAAAGCAAACGGGCGAGATCGTAGTGAGCCAGCCGATGCCACGGAGATTGCTCCAGGGCCTGGAGATAGGCCTGCTCGGCGTCTTCAAGACGGCCCAGGCTTTGCAGCGTGTTGCCGCGGTTGTAGCTTGCATCCGCTGCGTGCAAGCCCAGTGCCCCAGCCCGTTCGTGAGCCCTCAATGCCTCTTCGTAGCGAGCCAAGCGCTGCAGCAACACGGCTTGGTCATGCAACAAGATCGGGTGTTCACCCACACGCTGCAGGCCCTGAGACAGGACTTCGAGGGCGGCCTGCGGCCCCTCAGCATGATCGCTGATCTGCGCCAGCAAGGCCCAATGCGGCGCCTGGGCGCCGGTGCTGTGCACCATCGCCAAGCCCAAAGCCGAACGGGCCTGCGTGGCATCACCCCGGGCCCACAACAGACGGGCGCGGTTGTAGTGGGCCTCGGCATAGTGGGCTTGCAAACTCACCGCACGGTCCAGGCAGGTCAATGCGCCCGTGCTGTCACCAAGTGCCTCCAGCGTATTGGCCAGGTTGTTCCACACGTGCGGCTGTGTGGGGTGCACCGCCAGCGATCGCTTCATCAGGTCGCGTGCCTGCTCAAGCCGCCCCTCGTTTCGGGCCATGAGGCCCAACAGTTGCAAGGCCGTGGGGTGTTCAGGCACCAGGCGCAAGGCTTGCTCGTAGGCCTGGCGTGCGGCATCGAGGTGGCCTGAGCCTTGCGCTGAGAAGCCCGATTCAATCAAGGACTGGGCTTGAGACAGAGCGGATTTCATCGGCAACAGGATAAACCGAGCTCCAATAAAAAAAGGCGGGCACGAGGCCCGCCTTTGGAGGGGTGAGACCCCGATCAGAACTTGGCCGTGGCCACCAGCGTGTAGCGCCGGCCCACGATGTCGTACACCGTGGGGAACACGTTGCCGAAGTTCGTGGCGCCGGGGCCAATACCCGTGCCAATGAACGGCGGCTGCTTGTTCGTGATGTTGTTGATGGTCAGTGCCAGCTTCAGGTTCTTGTGTGCCTGCACGCTGCCCGACAAATCGAAATAGCTGACCGCAGGCAGGGTCGAGTACTGGGGCAGGTAGGTTGTGCCACCAGGCTGCTCGCTGGAGCCGCCGATGTAGCGCCAGTTGTAGCTCAGGGCGTACTTGCCATGCTGCCAGTTGCCGCGCTGCGAGAAGCGGGTCTTGGAGTAGGGCGTGCCGACGTCCACACCCCATAGTAGCCGGCCTGTTCCAGCGTGGCCACCGTGGGCAGCGACTTGTAGTCGGCCTTGCGCAGCAGGCTGACTTGCAGGCCCAGGTCCAGGCGGCCCGGGATGGGCTGACCCATCTTGGCCAGGGGCACGCGGTAGTTGCCGCCGATGTCGATGCCGTTGTAGGCGAAGTAGCCCAGGTTGGACGACTGTGTGCTGACGCCGCGGCTGCCCAC
>RFPX01000102.1 GCA_009925955.1 Betaproteobacteria bacterium | reverse complement strand
GACGTCTGAGCAGCAGGAGTCCATTCGCAAGCGGGTGCACCTGGCCTACGCAGCGGTGTTCATGCTGCTGGTCATGGGGTTTCGCTGGCTGGACGATCCCAGCATGATTGGCCTCATCCTGAAAGTGGCCAGCTACACCTATGGGCCGCTGCTGGGTCTGTTCGCCTTCGGCTGGTGGACACGCCGCCCAGTGCGCGATGCCTGGGTGCCGATGGTGACGGTGCTGGCGCCGGTGGCCTGTGGCGTGTTGGATGCGTTGCAGCCGTTGATCTTCGAGACCTGGCGCATCGGCTTGGAGTTGCTGCTGCTCAACGGCGCCCTGGTGTTCCTGGGGCTGTGGTGTATCTCGCGGCCGCCGGATCAGGTGGTCAGCGTCACCTTGGACAAATAGCTGGGGCGGTCGGGGTCGCGGCCGCGTGCGCGTGCCAGGGCTTCAACCATCAGATAAAAGGACTGGATCAGGCAAACGGGATCCAGATCGGGGTGTGCAGCGGTGGTGCAGGGCAGGTTGCCCGGGGCACCGGGGCCTGTGACGGCCAACAGCACCCGCGCACCACGGGCAAGCATTTCTTGAGCCAGTTGGCGCATCTCCTCTTGTGCTGGACCGCGCGGCGCCAGGATCAACAAGGGATAGCCTTGGTCGATCAAGGCCATGGGCCCGTGGCGCAGTTCGGCACTGCTGAAGGTTTCGGCCTGGATGCCGCAGGTCTCCTTGAACTTCAGTGCGGCCTCCAAGGCCACGGCCATACCGGCCCCTCGACTGACCACCATCAGACGCTGCACCTCACCCAGTGTTTCCACCGCTGGGCCCCAGTCGTGCCCACAGGCCTGCTCCAAAGCCTCGGGCAGGGCTTGAAGGCCCGCCTGCAAGCGCTCATCGCCTTGCCAAGAAGCCAAGAGATGGGCGCAGGCGGCCAGTTGGGCAATGAAGCTCTTGGTGGCCGCCACGCTCTTCTCGGCACCGGCGTGCAGGGGCAGCACGGTGTGCGCGGCCAAGGCCAAGGGCGACTGCGTGTCGTTGACCAGGGCCACCCCGCGTGTGTCGGGCCCGCTGAAGTAAGACAGGGCCTGTACCAAGTCCGGGCTGCGGCCACTTTGCGAAAACGCCAACGCCAAGGTGCCGGCGCGCTGCAGGGGCGCGGCGTACAGGCTCAACAGCGAAGGCGGCAAGGACGTGACAAAACGCCCCAGCCGCAGCATGCACAGGTAGCCGAAATAGGACGCTGCATGGTCGCTGCTGCCGCGGGCGATGGTGACGATGTGCTCTGGCGTGCGCCGCCGCCACGGCTCCACCAGATCGGCCAGCACGCTGGCGTTCTGAGCCAACTGATCGGCCACAACGCTGGGTGATTGCAGCGCTTCGGACCGCATGTGCGATGGTGCGAACGGCTGGGGCATGGCCAAGGGGCCCCGGTGGGGGCCAGGGGCCTGGGGTGTCAAGCTGACGGTGGTGCGATGATAAGCAATGGGCGTCAAGGCGTGCTCGAACCGCGGTAGGGCTTTGCTGGGCCAGGCGTGGCCCATGGCGTGGTGGCGTTCAGGCTTGGGAGTGTGGGCCCTGTTGTTGTGTGCGCTGGGCTGCGTGCACCTGCAACCCAGCCGCGCACAAGTGCGTGGCACCTGGCTCACCACCACCGCCAACGACGCCCTGGCCACCCCGGAGCACACGGCGCGCACCATGCAGCGCTTGCGTGAAATCGGTTTGAACACGGTCTACATTGAGGCGTGGAAGAACGGCTACACGCAGTTCCCCTCTGAAGTCCTGCGTCGGGCCATTGGTGTGTCCCAACGCCCGGCAGGCCCGCAGCAAGCCCAGGCTGGATCCGTTCCAGTGGGCCCACACGCTGAGCGCGACCTGTTGCACGAAGCGGTCACGGAAGCGCACCGCAATGGCCTGTTGGCCATCGCTTGGTTTGAATACGGCTTCATGGCTGCGCATCAGGCCACCCTCAACCATCTGCGCCAGGCCAAGCCCGATTGGTTGAGCCGCAACCTGCAGGGGCATGAGGTGGCACCCAACGGGTTCGTGTGGCTCAACCCCTTGCATCCACAGGCCCGTGAGCTGCTGCTGGACTTGGTGCTCGAAGCGGTGGACCGCTATGACCTGGATGGCGTTCAACTCGATGACCGCATCGTATGGCCCCATGTGACCATGGGCTACGACGCCTACACGCGTGGCGTGTATGCCGCTGAGCACCAAGGGGCACAGCCGCCGGTGGACCACCTTGACCCGGCCTGGATGCGATGGCGAGCCTCGAAGGTGGACGAGTATGCGCGCTGGTTTGTGCAAGAGGTGCGCGCCCGCAGGCCAGGGCTGGTGGTGTCCTTGAGCCCAGCGGTCTACCCCTGGAGCTGGGACCACCATCTGTTGGATTGGCCCCGATGGACGGCGTGGGCGGAAGCCGACCGATTGAGTGGCCTGCCGGTTCGCAGCGAGCAAGCGCGGCGCATGGTGCCGCATTGGGATGAGGTCATCCCGCAGGCCTATCGCCTGAACTATGCGGCCTTTGAAAAGACCTGGCTTGAGCAAACGGCCGCCGTGCAGGCCCGCGGGGCCTACCGTCCTGCTCAGCTGGTGGCGGGAATACGCATCGTGGGGGATGGCCCTGACTCCTCGTGGGACCAGCTCCAGCGATCGATGGAATTGGTGGAACGCCTCGGCCAAGGAGGGCACGTACTGTGGTTCAGCCGCGGCGTGCTGGACCTGTACGCCCAGGAGCTACAGGGCTGGTATCGGCAGCGTGGGCCGGCCCATTCGCCACGGTTTGCGGTGGGCTGGCGCCCGGGGGCATGGCCCTTGATGCGCAACGCTTCAGCCGGCTCGGCACCGCTGGGTGCGGCGACCGATGCGCTGTGGTCCACGGAGCACTTGCCCGCTGGGCGGTATCGGGTGGTGGGGCGCAGGCCCACCGCGCCGGGTTGGCAGGACATTCAAAGCGTCGACCAGCCCCAAACCGGGCCGGCCGCCTTGGCGCTTGCGGGGGGCTGGGACCAGGTGGAACTGCTGGTCGATCGACGTGATGCGATGGGCGCCAGCCTGCGGCCTGGCGCACCTGCTGGTCGGGTTCGCTAGAGGAGTGTTCCGATCGTGTAAGGCAGGTCGCCTCGTCACGGTGGCTTCATAAGCCATTGGCATGCTTTGGCGCAGTGCCTGTAACCAACCGGAGCCCCTATGAGCCAAGCATCTGGACCGAACGAGTATAACGACAACGAGATCGTCAATTCTTCAAACAACCTTCATTTTGAGGACATCCTCAACGCCCGCCTTTCGCGTCGACAGACGGTTTTTGGCGGCATCAGCGCTGCCACCGCTGCCGCCTTCGGAACCCTGAGCCTGACGGCCTGCGGCGGCGGCCAAGACAGCGGCCCGACAGCCAAGCCCTTGGCCCTGGGCTTCTCGGCCGTTGCCAAGAACAAGCAAGACATCGTGACCGTCCCGGACGGCTACCAGGTCAGCATCCTGCATGCACTGGGCGACCCTTTGCACTTTGGTGACGAAAGCTGGAAAAACGATGGCAGCGAAACACCGGACTCCTACCAGCGCCGTATTGGCGACGGCCATGACGGCATGTGGTACTTCGGCCTGGGTGAAGATGGCAAGTTTGCGGCCGACCGCTCAGACCGTGGCGTCCTGTGTGTCAATCACGAGTACGTGGTACAGCCCTTCGGCTTGCACCCCAATGGCCTGACCCCGGGAACCCAGCGCGTGGGTTCTGAGGTCGAGAAAGAGATCAACGCCCACGGTGTCTCGATTTGCGAGGTCAAGCGCAGTGGCACCAACCCCGATATGGCCATGGTTCGGGGCTCACGCCTGAATCGCCGGATCACTTCCGCCACCCCGATGGCCTTCAGCGGTCCGGTGCGTGGCAGTGACTTGGTCAAGACCAAATACTCGCCCGACGGCACCATGACCCGCGGCACCAACAACAACTGCGGCAACGGCTACACCCCCTGGGGTACCTACCTCACCTGTGAAGAGAATTACCTCAATGTGATCGCACGCGCTGCGGGTGACGATGCCAAGCGCACGGCTGCGGAGGTCCGGGCCTTGGGCCGCTATGGCCTGCCCCAGGGCCGGATCAGTCCTTACCGCTGGGACTCAGCCGGTACGGATGACCTCTTTGCCCGTTGGAACTCGGCCGTCACGGCCGACACCGCTGAGGGTGATTACCGCAACGTCATCAACACCTTTGGATGGAACGTGGAGATCGATCCTTTCGATCCGACATCCGTTCCAGTCAAGCGCACTGCGCTGGGCCGCTTCAACCACGAAGGCGCCTGGCCTGCACCGGCCGTACCTGGGCAGCCGATCATCATGTACTCCGGTGACGATGCGCGCAACGAGTATGTCTACAAGTTCGTCTCCAAGGCACTCTGGGACCCCAAGGACATCGGTGGCGGCCTGGCTGCGGGCGCGAAGTACCTGGACGAAGGCACCTTGTATGTCGCCAAGTTCAATGCTGATGGCACTGGTCAATGGCTGGAACTGACCCACGGGAAGAACGGATTGGACGCGAACAACAGCGTCTATCCCTTCACCAGCCAGGCTCATGTGGTCACCTTTGCACGGCTGGCCGCCGACGCCCTTGGCGCCACCAAGATGGACCGGCCGGAGTGGGGCGGGGTGAACCCGCTCAACAACGAGGCCTACATGACGATGACCAACAACAGCAATCGCGTAGCCCCAAGCGCAACGCCCACGGGTAGCCAATTGCGGCCTGATGCCGCCAACCCGCGCTTCTACGAAGATACCTACACGACGGCCTCGGGTTCCACCATCACCAACCGGGGTAACGTCAACGGCCACATCGTGCGCTGGAAAGAAGGCACGTCGGCCACGGCTTTCACGTGGGATATCTACCTGTTTGGCGCCGAAGCATCGGCAGCCGCCGACGTCAATTTGTCTGGCCTGACGGCCGTCAATGACTTCTCGAGCCCAGACGGCCTGGTGGCTCACCACAGGGCATCTGCAGTTGCGCCAAGAAGCGACAAGGGCCTGCCACCAGCAGGCCCTTTTTTATGGGCGTTTACTGACCAGACTGGAATGGCT
>RFPX01000101.1 GCA_009925955.1 Betaproteobacteria bacterium | reverse complement strand
GCAAGGCACAGCCGCTCAAGCCTCTGATCAGCGCATTGAGCTGACCGGCTCGCGCCTGCGCCGCACCGAGACCGAGGGTGCGCTGCCGGTGACCGTGATCGACCGTGCTGCGATCGAAGCCACCGGTCAGACATCGGTGGCCGAGTTGATGCGCGAAGTGACCTTCGCTTCCTTCGGCAACACCAAGCCCCAGTCGGGCAGTTCGGCTCAGGCCCTGTCGGACATCGACCTGCGCGGTCTGGGCTCCAACCGAACCCTGGTTCTGGTGGACGGCCGCCGAGTGTCCAAGGCTCCCTTCTCGGGCAGCTCTCAAGACTTGAACGCTGTGCCCTTGGCAGCCGTGGAGCGCATCGAGATCCTGTCTGACGGCGCATCCGCTGTGTACGGCTCTGATGCCATCGGCGGCGTGGTCAACATCATCACCCGCAAGAACTTCAACGGCGTTCAGATCAACTACGGCGAAGGCAACCCCAAGATCGTCGGTGGCGACACCAAGGAGTTCTCGGCGCTGTGGGGTGCTTCCAGCAGCAAGGGACGCGTGTTCGCCGGTGTGTCATCCAACAGCCGCGCCATGATCTACACCCGCAACCAACAGGGTGGCGACGTGTTGGGCGTGTCCTCGTTCGGCAACAACTACTACCGCGCCAGCACCACCACGGGAGCCTCCACCGGTGGTGGCACTGCCGTGCCCGGCTTTGCATGCAACAGCAACGATTTCTACTTCACCAACCCCGGCCAGCCCGGCAATCTGTGCTCGTTCAACTTCAACGCCACAGCCGCCAACGAAGCCGCCATCGGCAATCGTTCGATCTTCGCCAAGGGTGACTTCAACATCAACGACGATTGGTCGGTGTACACCTCGGCATCCGTTTCGAATGTGGACAGCTTCGGCCGTTATGCCGCCACGCCGGTGAACGTGTTCCTGGCCCCCACCAGTGCTCCCTACCTGAGCATCACGGCTGCCACGCCTGGCCTGGCTGAAGCCAGCCCGCGCGGCCTGTGGCTGCGTCATCGCATGGCTGCTGCCGGCCCGCGTGACTCCAGCACGGAAGCCACGGTGAGCTCCGGCCTGCTCGGCGTCAAGGGTCGCCTGTTCAACAAGGTTGAAGTGGACTTCGGCGTTCGCAACGAGCGCTACAAGTACGTGGAGTTGGGCCAGAACTACATCGTGCGCCCGCTGCTCGAGTCGGCAATCACCGCCGGCCGCTACAACATCTTCAATCCGTTCGGCAATTCGGCTGATGTGCTGAACAGCGTGAAGTCCACCATCTCCCGCAACGACCTCTGGGACCAGCGCGAGATGTACGGTATGGCTTCCATGGACCTGTTCAAGGTCGGCAACCGCACCGCCACCGGCTTGATCGGTTTGGAGTCGCGCAAGGAGTTCTACTCCGACCAGTACGACCCCCAGTCTGAGGCTGGCATCATCGAAGGCTCCGCAGGCAACTCCGCTGCCGGCAGCCGCAAGGTGAATTCGCAGTTCTTCGAACTGTCGATCCCGGCCATGAAGAACATGGAAGTGTCGTTTGCGGGCCGTCGCGACTCCTACAGTGACTCGGGCAGCGCCTTCTCTCCCAAGGGCGCGATCCGTTGGCAACCGGTGAAGAACGCCACCGTGCGTGCGTCGATCGGCAAGGGCTTCCGCGCTCCTACGCTGGACATCCTGACCCAGAAGCCGGCCTTCTCGGCTGACTCGATCACCGACCTGCGCACCTGCCGCGCCTTTGGCCGCACCGCCGCGCAGTGCGGTGACGCCAACGGAGACGGCATCGTAGATGGCGTGCAACCGCAGATCCAGGTGGACGCCACCGTCATCTCCAACCCTGGCCTCCAGGCCGAGACCTCCAAGCAGTCCAGCTTTGGCCTGGTGGTGGACGCCACGAACTGGCTGAGCGTGAGTGCGGACTACTACCGCATCCACATCGATGGCCGTATTGCCAGCATCTCCTCGCAGACGATCATCAACCGTACGGCGAACCCTGCCCTGGGCCCCGTGCCGGCAGCGTTCCGCGTGGTGCGTGACCCTGTCACTGGCCAGATCACCAACGTGACCCGCGGCGCCATCAACGAAGGCACCCTGGACACCGACGGTATCGACCTGAACGCCCGCACGAACTTCAAGTTCAGCCAGTCTCGCCTGCAGCAACAGCTGCTGGTCAGCATGGTGCGCGACTACAGCATCGACGGCGGTGACAACCTGGTGGGTACGCAAGGTGCTCCCAAGTGGCGTATGAATTTCGCCAACACCTACACGATCGGTCGCTTCAGCACCTTCTTGGCGGTCAACCGCATCGCGGGCCAGAGCGTGCAGACCTCGCAGCCGACCTCGGCCTACACCACCCTGACCGGCTCGGTGTCCTACAACGCGGCCACCAAGACGCGTCTGACCGTGGGTGCGGTGAACCTGACCAACAAGTTCCCGCAGCTGATCAGCTACGAGGGTCGCCCCTGGAACTTCAACCTGTACGACGGTCTGGGTCGTCAGGTGTACTTCCGGGTTCAGCAGACCTTCTGATTCGGCGCACGCCGATGAAGACCCAGGGGGCTCGAAAGAGCCCCCTTTTTTTGTCAGGCCTCACCTCCGGTACGCTCAAGCACATGAACCAGCCTTCCCTGAGCCAGCGGCTGCACCAGCAGGCCGACAGCTTGCGCGCGATGCCACAGGCCTTCGATGTCGTCTTGAGCCGTGCGGCGGAGTGCCCTTACACGTGGATGCAGCTGGCACTGCACGGCCTGGAACACGGCTGGGAGCGCATGGCCCTTCAGGCCTGGTTCCAGGCCAGTCGGCACCTGCCCACGCAGTGGGATGAATCCGCCTTGCAGGTCCTGGGCTTACACGACGCCTCGGCGCTGCGGGACCGGTCCTCCGACATGAGCCAACGCCGCTCGAACCATCTGAAGGCCAGCCTCGCGCCTTTTCGCGAGCGGCATGGTGCAGCCGCCGTGTTTCGCATCGACCGCTCCTTGGCGGGTTATCTGGGCCAGGCGCGCGTGTTCTCGAGTCATCCAACCCAACAACCCAAGCTGTTGTACGTGCCGGGGCTGTCCACGAACGGGTGGATCGACCCCGCCACCATTCCCCTGGCGCAAGCCCTCGCGTCGGCCTACCGGGATATCCGCGACGAGTTTGAAGAGGCGCTGCACCAAGGACATCCACACGAACCCTTCATGGGTCAAATGAAGCCCGATGTGGCGCAGCGTTATGTCAGCGGCCCTGGTCGGGCCTCGTGGGATGCGATCTTCTTTGACCGGCACGGTCAGCGGCATCAAGACGTGCACAGCCGTTATCCGCGCACCAGCCGTGCTTTGGATTCAGCCCTGCGCTGCTGCATCCCCCGCCAGTCGCCTGAAACCTGCTACTCCATCCTGCAGCCCCACACCCGCATTGAACCCCACTATGGTGTGACCAACGCGCGTGTGGTGGTGCACCTGCCCTTGCGTGTGCCCGATGGATGCTATCTGGAGTTGGTCGGCGTGGGACGGCACGCCTGGAAGGAGGGCGAGGTCTTTGCATTTGACGACACCTTCTTCCACGGCGCCGAGAACCCCAGCGATCAAGTGCGGGGGATACTGCTGACCGACGCTTGGCACCCGGAACTCAACGAGGTGGAGCGGCAGGCCTTTACGGCTTTGATCACCACCTTGACCGATCTGGAGTCGCCACCCGGCGATTTGGTTGCCTGACCCCTTGCATGCCCCAGAACACCATGACAAGCCCAAGTGCCGCAGCGCCCTCTTCGGCCCAACCCTGGACCCAACATTGGGGACAAACCCTCAAGGGCTCCATCGACCTGCAGGCAAGTGACCCCGTGGCCCAGGCCCTACGAGGCTGGTGGCAACAGCGCTTGCCTCGATTGCGCGCCTGCCCGGACATCGTGGACGTGGGCAGTGGCCCGGCGGTACTGGCCCGCCTGATGCTGAGCTTGGGCTGGACACTGGAGCCGCCCGTGCGCTGGTGGTGCGTCGACCAAGCCCAGTTGGGCATGGGTTGGCGGCATGCCCTGCCCTCAGCCGTGCGGGTGTTGGACGAGACCCGTTTTGAGGCCAGCTCGGCCCCCGAAGGACCCGCTGACGCCTTGGTCAGCAACTTCGGCCTGGAGTACCTGCCCGCCCAGGCCGCCGCCCAGGCACTGCCGCGATGGTTAAAGCCACAGGGGTCGTTTTTCGCCGTGGTCCACGCCCGGGGCTCGGTGATCGACCATGTCAGCCAAGAGCACGCCGATGACCTGCGATTGGCCATGGTCGACGTGGGCCTCCACCAACGGGCGAAGGACCTGGCACAGGCCATGGCCACGGCCCCCAGGGACCCGACCTTGAGAATGATGCATGGTGTTGAGGTCCGCGACGCGTACAACCAAGCCGTCGACCGGCTCAAGCAGCACATGGAGATGCGCGGCCGTGCCAGCGCCGTGTTGGTCGACATGCTCCAGAGTGTGACCGCCGTTCTGCGACAGGTTCCACAGCTCGGCGCAGCAGCGGCCTGCGAACAGATTGCCGAGCAGGCTCAGGCCTATGGTGCCGAAGCCGCGCGCCTGCAGCAGATGCAGGACAGCGCCTTGGACGAAGCGCAGGCCCGCGCCCTGCAAGACGCAGTTGCAGCGGCTCACCCTCACGGGGGCGCCATCGAACTGGGCCAACTGTCCTGTTCACTCGGCCCCGTGGCGTGGAACCTCAGCAGCGCGCCGTGATCAGAGACATCATCGCGTTGTGTGCCCAAGGCTTCACCGGATCGCCAGCTTCGCCTCGTGTTTAACCACATCCTCCTCGTTTGACCATGTCCATTCGCCGAGCACCCTCCCCTGTTCAATGCAAGCCCGCGCGGTACGCGGTGCCCGCGTGGATGCGCAGCCTCTTGCCCAGCGCCTTGCTCAGCGTGGCAACGGTGGCATGGGCCAGTGCACCGCTGTCCGCCACGGCGCAAGGTTCCACCCAGGTGAGTACCCCGACGGATGCCAAGGTGGAAGTCAAGGCGCGGGGGTTGGTGCCGCTCGACGACTTCTTCCGGCGCCCGGAGTTTTCGGAGGCGGTCTTGTCGCCCAATGGCCGATACTTGGCCACACTCTCGTCAATCAACAACCGGCTAAACCTGGTCGTGATCGACCTGGACACACGCCAGGCGTCGGTGCTGACCCGATACGACAACATCGACTTGGGCCGTCTGCGCTGGGTGGGCAA
>RFPX01000011.1 GCA_009925955.1 Betaproteobacteria bacterium | reverse complement strand
GGGGACAGAGCAGCGGGGCGCACTTCGTGCGCGTCCGCAGGTCTGTCCCGCAATGTCGTTATTTGGCCCTTGCCGTAATGATCGCGTCCGCCACGTTCTTGGGAGCCTCGCTGTAGTGCTTGAACTCCATCGTGTACGTGGCGCGGCCTTGGGTGGCCGAGCGCAGCGACGTGGAATAGCCGAACATTTCCGACAGCGGGACTTCGGCCTTGATGACCTTGCCGCCGCCGGGCATGTCGTCCATGCCCTGCACCATGCCGCGGCGTGAGGACAGGTCGCCCATCACGGTACCGGCGTAGTCTTCAGGCGTTTCCACTTCCACAGCCATCATCGGCTCGAGGATCACGGGGCTGGCGCGGCGCATGGCTTCCTTGAAGCCAATGGACGCGGCCATCTTGAACGCGTTTTCGTTTGAGTCCACGTCGTGGTACGAACCGAAGACCAGGGTGGCCTTCACATCGACCACCGGGAAGCCGGCGAGCACGCCGTTGGGCAGCGTGTCGATGATGCCCTTTTCCACCGCGGGGATGAACTCGCGCGGCACCACGCCGCCCTTGATGGCGTCCACGAACTCGAAGCCCTTGCCCGGCTCCTGCGGCTCCAGCGTGAGCACGACGTGGCCGTACTGGCCCTTACCGCCGGACTGGCGCACAAACTTGCCTTCGACGTCCGAAGCCGTCTTGCGGATGGTCTCGCGGTAGGCCACCTGCGGCTTGCCCACGTTGGCCTCGACACCGAACTCGCGCTTCATGCGGTCGACGATGATTTCCAGGTGGAGCTCGCCCATGCCGGAAATGATGGTCTGACCCGACTCTTCGTCGGTGCGCACGCGGAACGAGGGATCTTCTGCAGCCAAACGGCCCAGGGCGATGCCCATCTTTTCCTGGTCGGCCTTGGTCTTGGGCTCCACGGCCTGCGAAATCACCGGCTCGGGGAAGACCATCTTTTCCAGCGTGATCACGGCATCCGGATCGCACAGGGTCTCGCCCGTGGTCACTTCCTTCAGGCCCACACAGGCGGCGATGTCGCCGGCCAGAATTTCCTTGATTTCCTCACGCTGGTTGGCGTGCATCTGCAGGATACGGCCGATGCGCTCCTTCTTGCCCTTGATCGGGTTGTACACGGTCGAGCCCGAGGTGAGCACGCCCGAATACACGCGAACGAAGGTCAGCTGGCCCACGTACGGGTCGGTCATCAGCTTGAAAGCCAACGCCGAGAACTTCTCGTTGTCGTCGGCCTTGCGGGTGACTTCCTTCTCGTCTTCGTCGGTGCCGCCCACCGGGGGGATGTCCACCGGGGAAGGCAGGAAGTCGATCACAGCGTCGAGCATGCGCTGCACGCCCTTGTTCTTGAAGGCCGTGCCGCACAGCATGGGCTGGATTTCGGTGGCGATCGTGCGCTGGCGCAGAGCGAACTTGATTTCCTCTTCGGTGAGCTCACCGGACTCGAGGTACTTGTTCATCAGCTCTTCGTTGGCTTCGGCAGCGGCCTCAACCATCTTCTCGCGCCACTCGGTGGCGGTGGCCTGCAGGTCAGCCGGGATGTCCACGTAGCTGAACTTCATGCCCTGAGAAGCTTCGTCCCACAGGATGGCCTTCATCTTGATGAGGTCGACCACGCCGGTGAAGTTTTCTTCAGCGCCGATGGGGATCACGATGGGCACGGGATTGGCCTTCAGGCGGGTCTTCATCTGGTCGACGACCTTGAAGAAGTTCGCGCCGGTGCGGTCCATCTTGTTCACAAAGGCCAGACGCGGCACCTTGTACTTGTTGGCCTGGCGCCAAACGGTTTCCGACTGGGGCTGCACGCCACCCACGGCGCAATACACCATGCAAGCGCCGTCGAGCACACGCATGGAGCGCTCCACCTCAATGGTGAAGTCCACGTGGCCCGGGGTGTCGATGATGTTGAAGCGGTGCTCCGGATAGGACATGTCCATGCCCTTCCAGAAGCAGGTGGTGGCCGCAGAGGTGATCGTGATGCCACGCTCTTGCTCCTGCTCCATCCAGTCCATGGTGGCCGCACCGTCGTGCACCTCACCGATCTTGTGGTTCACGCCGGTGTAGTACAGGATGCGCTCGGTCGTGGTGGTTTTACCGGCATCGATGTGCGCCGAGATACCGATGTTGCGGTAGCGCTCGATGGGGGTCTTGCGGGACATTTGGAAAAGCTCCAGAGATTAGAAACGGAAGTGCGAGAAGGCCTTGTTGGCTTCAGCCATGCGGTGAACTTCATCGCGCTTCTTCATGGCGCCGCCACGGCCTTCTGCGGCCTCCAGCAGTTCATTGGCCAGGCGGGCAGCCATGGACTTTTCGCCGCGCTTGCGGGCGCTTTCCTTCAACCAGCGCATGGCCAGGGCCACGCGGCGCACAGGGCGAACTTCCACGGGAACTTGGTAGTTCGCACCGCCCACGCGGCGTGACTTGACTTCAACCATCGGCTTGACGTTGTTCAGCGCGACCATGAACACTTCCAGCGGGTCCTTGTTGGCCTTCTTCTCGACCTGCTCGAGTGCACCGTAAATGATGCGCTCGGCCACGGCCTTCTTGCCAGACTCCATGACCACGTTCATGAACTTGGACAGGTCCACCGATCCGAACTTGGGATCGGGCAGGATTTCACGCTTGGGGACTTCGCGACGACGCGGCATTTCTTTCTTCCTTTGTTGCTTCAGCTGGCTCCGGTGGCTTCATCCACCTCAAGAGCCCGGCTCTCCATCCAGGAGGGCCGCTTACTCGGTCTGGCACTTTTCAGTGCATCGTTTCCATCAGACCGCCGAAAACGTCAGTTCGAATTGCTTCGAGCCTGACCACTTGAAAACAGGAGGGCTGCTTAGGCCTTCTTGGGACGCTTGGCACCGTACTTGGAACGGGCCTGCTTGCGGTCCTTGACGCCTTGCAGGTCAAGCGAGCCGCGCACGATGTGGTAACGCACACCGGGCAGGTCCTTCACACGGCCGCCGCGCACGAGCACCACGCTGTGCTCTTGCAGGTTGTGGCCTTCGCCGCCGATGTAGGAGATGACCTCAAAGCCGTTGGTCAGGCGCACCTTGGCCACCTTGCGAAGCGCGGAGTTCGGCTTCTTGGGGGTGGTGGTGTACACGCGGGTGCAAACCCCGCGGCGCTGCGGGCAATTCTGCATCGCAGGCGACTTGCTCTTGGTGGGCTCGACCTCGCGGCCGTGGCGCACCAATTGGTTGATGGTGGGCATGTAACTTGTTCCCGTTTGAAGTTACTGGGTTGTAGAAGAAAAAGGTGAACAGCCTGCCCCGACCGCATCTTGCGATGCAGACAGCAGCAGACCCAGCCTTTTTCGCCGAAAAGCCCGCCAGTATAGTCGGAGTCGGTGAACTCAGCAAGAACCCTAGGGCCGGGGCCCGCCCCGCAAGCGCTGCAGCCGGCTCGGACCGAAGCGTCCTCCTCGCGGGTTCGGGTGGTGCTCGACACCAATGCGGTGCTGGACCTGTGGGCCTTCGCCGATGCCCGCGTCCAGGTTCTGCGTGCCGCGATGCAGGCCGGTGAACTGGACTGGGTGGGCACGCCGGACATGCGCTTGGAACTTCAGCACGTGTTGTCCCGGGGCGTGGGGGCCGGCTATGGGGCCGCCCCTGACGCGGTGTTGGCGCACTGGGACCGCTGGGCCCGGCCCTGGCCGCAAGCCGAACCCAGCCCCACACAACACCGGCTGCGCTGCCGGGATGCCGACGACCAGAAGTTTCTCGACTTGGCGCTTGAATCCCAGGCGCAGTGGCTGCTCACTTCCGATAGGGACCTGTTGAGTCTGGCGCGCCACGCGGCTCGGCTGGGCGTGCGGATTTGTTCGCCCCAAGCCTGGACAAACGAAAAAAAGCCACCGCGGCCCGAAGGCGGCGGTGGCTTGGATGGGACGGGGGCGGGCGTTTAGGCCTGCTCGCCACCCTCGCCGCCTGCGGCGGCTTCGGCATCAGCGGCCGCCAATTGGGCTGCAGCCAGTTCCTCGGCTTCTTGCATGGCGATGGCGCGACGCTCGGTCTCGTCCATTTCCTCCTTGACCTTGCGGGCCTGGTGGAAGGCCATGCCGGTGCCTGCGGGAATCAAGCGACCAACGATGACGTTTTCCTTCAGACCGCGCAGCTCGTCGCGCTTGCCCATGATGGCCGCCTCGGTCAACACGCGGGTGGTCTCCTGGAAGGAGGCTGCCGAGATGAACGAGTCGGTGGACAGCGAAGCCTTGGTAATGCCCAAGAGCAGGTCTTGGTGGGTGGCCGTGACCTTGCCCTCGCCGCGCAAGCGGTCGTTGGTGTCCAGCAGCTCGGAACGCTCGACCTGCTCGCCGGCGATGTAGCTGCTGTCGCCCGGGTTGACGATCTGCACGCGGCGCAGCATCTGGCGAACGATCACCTCGATGTGCTTGTCGTTGATCTTCACACCCTGCAAGCGGTACACGTCCTGCACTTCGTCGACGATGTAGCGTGCCAGCTCTTCCACACCCAGGAGGCGCAGGATGTCCTGCGGGTCGGCCGCACCGTCGACGATGAGCTCGCCGCGGTTGACCACCTGGCCTTCGTGCACCAGGATGTTCTTCTCCTTGGGCACCAGCTCTTCCCACACCTTGCCGTCCGGGTCGGTGATCTGCAAGCGCACCTTGCCCTTGGTTTCCTTGCCGAAGGACACCGTGCCGGTGATCTCGGCCAGGGTGCCCTTGTCCTTGGGGCTGCGGGCTTCGAAGAGCTCGGCCACACGCGGCAGACCGCCGGTGATGTCACGGGTCTTCTGGCCTTCAACCGGGATACGCGCCAGCACTTCGCCAGGCAGCAGGTCTTGGCCGTCGCGCACCTGAATGAGCGAGCCGATGGGGAAGCCAATGGTCACCGAGTGGTCGGTGCCCGGGATCTTCACCTCTTGGGCCATGCCGTCGAGCAGCTTGACCTGCGGGCGCACCACCTTGTTGGAGCCACGGCGCTTGGGGTCGATGACCACCAGGGTGGACAGGCCGGTGACTTCGTCCACCTGCTTGGCCACGGTGACGCCTTCTTCCACGTTCTCGAACTTCGCCTTGCCGGCGAACTCGGTGATGATGGGGCGGGTCAGCGGGTCCCAGTTGGCCAAGACCGTACCGGCCTTGATCGTCTGGTCGGGCTTGATGTTGAGCGTGGCGCCATAGGGCACCTTGTGGCGCTCACGCTCGCGGCCGTGTTGGTCGGAGATGATGATCTCGCCCGAACGGGAGATGACCACCAATTCGCCCTTGCCATTGGTCACATAGCGCATCGTGGCGTTGAAGCCGATGATGCCGTCGGACTTGGCTTCGACGCTGGAGGCCACGGCCGCACGTGAAGCGGCACCACCGATGTGGAAGGTGCGCATCGTCAGCTGCGTGCCGGGCTCGCCGATGGACTGCGCCGCGATCACGCCCACGGCTTCGCCGGCGTTGATCAGGCCGCCACGGCCCAGGTCGCGGCCATAGCACTTGGCGCACAGGCCAAATCGCGTGTCGCAGGTCAAGGGCGTGCGCACCTTGACTTCGTCCACGCCCGCGGCCTCGAGCTCGTCGAGCAGGTCTTCATCGAGCATCACGCCCTTGGCGATCAGCACCTGCTGGGTCTCGGGGTGGATCACCTCGATGGCGGTGACGCGACCCAGGATGCGGTCGCGCAGCGACTCGATCACTTCGCCGCCTTCGACCAGCGCGCGCATGTTGATGCCATGCTCGGTGCCGCAATCGTCTTCGGTGACCACCAGGTCCTGCGTCACATCCACCAGGCGGCGGGTGAGGTAGCCCGAGTTGGCCGTCTTCAACGCCGTGTCGGCCAGACCCTTACGGGCGCCGTGCGTGGAGATGAAGTACTGCAACACGTTCAGGCCTTCCCGGAAGTTGGCCGTGATGGGCGTCTCGATGATGGAGCCATCGGGCTTGGCCATCAGGCCACGCATGCCCGCCAGCTGCCGAATCTGCGCCGCAGAGCCGCGCGCGCCAGAGTCGGCCATCATGTAGATGGAGTTGAAGGACTCCTGGTCGACTTCCTTGCCATGGCGGTCGGTGACCTTCTGCTTGGACAGTTGGGCCATCATGACCTTGCCCACTTCGTCACCGGTCTTGCCCCAGATGTCCACCACCTTGTTGTAGCGCTCGCCAGCGGTGACCAGGCCCGACACGTACTGCTGCTCGATTTCCTTGACCTCGGCTTCGGCACGCGCAATGAGGTCGTGCTTCTGCTTGGGCACCAACATGTCGTCGATGGCGATCGAGATGCCGGCGCGGGTGGCCAGGCGGAAGCCGCTTTGCAGCAGCTTGTCGGCGAACACCACCGTCTCCTTGAGGCCGCACTTGCGGAAGGAGGTGTTGATGAGCTTGGAGATTTCCTTCTTCTTCAGGGCCTTGTTGATGTTGGCAAACGGCAGGCCCTTGGGCAGGATTTCCGACAGCAGGGCACGGCCCACGGTGGTTTCCACGAGCTTGGTCTCGGGAACGAATTCACCGGTGGTCTTGTCCTTGGTGTACTCCGTCAGACGCACATGAATGCGGGCGGTCAACTCGGCCGCGCCGTTGTCCAAGGCACGCTGCACCTCGACGACGTCGGCAAAGATCATGCCCTCGCCCTTGCCGTTGATGCGCTCGCGGGTGGCGTAGTACAGGCCCAGCACCACGTCCTGCGAAGGCACGATGGAGGGTTCGCCTGAAGCAGGGAACAGCACATTGTTCGAAGCCAGCATGAGGGCACGGGCCTCCATCTGCGCTTCGATGGACAGCGGCACGTGCACGGCCATCTGGTCGCCGTCGAAGTCGGCGTTGAAGGCCGCGCACACCAGCGGGTGCAATTGAATGGCCTTGCCCTCGATCAGGACCGGCTCGAAAGCCTGAATGCCCAGACGGTGCAGCGTGGGCGCGCGGTTCAGCAGAACCGGGTGCTCCTTGATGACCTCTTCGAGGATGTCCCACACCACCGGGGTGCCGGATTCGACTTCCTTCTTCGCCGCCTTGATGGTGGTGGCGATGCCCATGGCCTCCAGACGGCTGAAGATGAAGGGCTTGAAGAGTTCGAGCGCCATCAGCTTGGGCAGACCGCATTGGTGCAGCTTGAGCGTGGGGCCCACGGTGATCACAGAGCGGCCCGAGTAGTCGACGCGCTTGCCCAGCAGGTTCTGGCGGAAGCGGCCACCCTTGCCCTTGATCATGTCGGCCAGGGACTTCAGCGCGCGCTTGTTGGCGCCGGTCATGGCCTTGCCGCGGCGGCCGTTGTCCAACAGCGAATCCACGGCCTCCTGCAACATGCGCTTTTCGTTGCGCACGATGATTTCAGGCGCCTTGAGCTCGAGCAGTCGGGCCAGACGGTTGTTGCGGTTGATGACGCGGCGGTACAGGTCGTTGAGGTCGGACGTGGCGAAGCGGCCACCGTCCAGCGGCACCAACGGACGCAGGTCCGGCGGCAGCACCGGCAGCACTTCCAGGATCATCCAAGAAGGCTTGATGCCCGACTTCTTGAAGGCCTCCATCACCTTCAGGCGCTTGGAGTTCTTCTTGACCTTGAGCTCGCTGCCGGTCATGTCGTTGCGCAGCTTGTCGATCTCGACATCGAGGTCCATGTCCTCGAGCAGCGCCTTGACACCCTCGGCACCCATCTTGGCCACGAACTCGTCGCCAAACTCGGTGTACTTGGCGTCGAACTCGTCTTCGCTCAGGATCTGGAACTTCTTGAGCGGGGTCATGCCGGGGTCGGTCACGTCATGCCGGGGTCGGTCACAACATAGGCTTCGAAGTACAGGACGCGCTCAATGTCGCGCAGCGTCATGTCCAGCACCAAGCCCAAGCGCGAGGGCAGGGACTTCAGGAACCAGATGTGGGCGCAGGGTGCGGCCAGGTCGATGTGGCCCATGCGGTCACGGCGAACCTTGGTCTGCGTGACTTCAACGCCGCACTTCTCGCAAATCACGCCGCGGTGCTTCAGGCGCTTGTACTTGCCGCACAGGCACTCGTAGTCCTTGATCGGGCCAAAGATCTTGGCGCAGAACAAGCCGTCGCGCTCGGGCTTGAAGGTGCGGTAGTTGATGGTCTCGGGTTTCTTCACCTCACCGAAGGACCACGAACGGATCTTTTCGGGCGAAGCCAGCCCGATCTTGATCGCGTCGAAGTGCTCGTCAGGGGTGAACTGCTTGAAGATGTCCAGCAAGCCTTTCATGGCTTAACTCCTTGTGTTCGGTTGTTGATATCGGGTCTGGTCTGTTCTGATCAGTTGGGGACAGAGCTCGTCGCATTCGCTCCTCGGTCTGTCCCGCAAAGTCATCAGCTTTTTTCCAGTTCGATATCAATACCCAGGGACCGAATTTCCTTGACCAACACGTTGAACGACTCGGGCATGCCGGCGTCGATGGCGTGCTCGCCCTTGACGATGTTTTCGTAGACCTTGGTGCGGCCGTTGACGTCGTCGGACTTCACGGTGAGCATTTCCTGCAGCACGTAGGACGCGCCGTAGGCTTCCAAGGCCCAGACTTCCATTTCGCCGAAGCGCTGGCCACCGAACTGCGCCTTGCCGCCCAGCGGTTGCTGGGTGACCAAGGAGTACGGACCCGTGGAGCGGGCGTGCATCTTGTCGTCCACCAAGTGGTGCAACTTGAGCACGTGCATGTAGCCCACCGTCACCGGGCGCTCGAAGGCGTCACCGGTGCGGCCGTCGTGCAGCACCGCCTGGGTGCGGGTGGCGGTCAGGCCCTTGCGCGTGGCGATCTCATCGGGGTAGGCCAGCTGCAGCATGCCGCGGATTTCTTCTTCGGCCGCACCGTCGAAGACGGGTGTCGCGAAGGTGGCACCGTGCTGCAGATTGGAGGCCATCTCCAACACCTGGGCATCCGACAGTGCCTTGAGCTCTTCGCTCTTGCCACCGCTCTTGTTGTAGAGCTGGTCCAGGAACTGCCGCACCTCGGCCACCTTGGCCTGTTGCTGCAGCATGTCGCCGATGCGCTGGCCGATGCCCTTGGCGGCCCAGCCCAGATGCACTTCCAGCACCTGACCCACGTTCATGCGCGAAGGCACGCCCAGGGGGTTGAGCACGATGTCGCAGGGCGTGCCATCGGCCATGTAGGGCATGTCTTCCACGGGCACGATCTTGGAGACCACACCCTTGTTGCCGTGGCGGCCGGCCATCTTGTCGCCGGGCTGCAGACGGCGCTTGACGGCCAGGTAAACCTTGACCATCTTGAGCACGCCCGCGGGCAGTTCGTCGCCTTGCGTCAGCTTCTTGCGCTTTTCTTCAAAGGCCAGGTCGAAGCTGTGGCGGGTGGCGTCCAACGAGTTCTTGATGCTCTCGAGCTGGTTGGCCACGTCCTCTTCGGCCGGGCGAATGTCGAACCAGTGGTGACGCTCGATTTCGTCGAGCAGCTCACGGCTGATCTTGGTGCCCTTGGCGATCTTCTTCGGACCACCGTTGGCCACCTTGCCGTTGAGCAGCTTGGCGATACGGTCGAAGGCGTCAGCCTCCACGATGCGCAGCTGGTCGTTGAGGTCCAGGCGGAAACGCTTGAGTTCATCGTCGATGATCTGCTGCGCACGCTTGTCGCGCTGGATGCCTTCACGGGTGAAGACCTGCACATCGATGACGGTGCCGCTGGTGCCTTGGTCCACACGCAGCGAGGTGTCCTTCACGTCCGAGGCTTTCTCGCCGAAGATCGCGCGCAGGAGCTTTTCTTCGGGTGTGAGGGTGGTCTCGCCCTTGGGGGTGACCTTGCCCACCAGCACATCACCGGGGCTGACCTCAGCACCGATGTAGACGATGCCCGACTCGTCCAAGCGGGCCAACTGCTGCTCGCTCAGGTTGGGGATGTCGCGCGTGATTTCCTCGCTGCCCAGCTTGGTGTCACGGGCCATCACCACCAGTTCCTCGATGTGGATCGAGGTGTAGCGGTCATCGGACACCACCTTCTCGGAGATCAGGATGGAGTCTTCGAAGTTGTAGCCGTTCCAGGGCATGAAGGCCACCAGCATGTTCTGGCCCAGGGCCAGTTCACCGATGTCCGTGGAAGCACCGTCGGCAATGATGTCGCCCACCGTGACCACGTCGCCACGCTTGACGATGGGGCGCTGGTGGATGTTGGTGTTCTGGTTGGAACGCTGGTACTTGATGAGGTTGTAGATGTCCACACCCACTTCACCGGCCAGGGCTTCGGCGTCGTTGACGCGAATCACGATCCGGTTGGTGTCGACATAGTCCACCACGCCGCCGCGGCGAGCGGCCACCACCGTGCCGCTGTCCTTGGCCGCCACGCGCTCCACGCCGGTACCCACGAAGGCCTTTTCAGGGCGCAGGGTTGGCACCGCTTGGCGCTGCATGTTGGCGCCCATCAGCGCGCGGTTGGCGTCGTCGTGCTCCAGGAAAGGCACCAGGGAAGCGGCCACCGACACGATCTGCGTGGGCGCCACGTCCATGTACTGCACCCGCTCGGGCGACACCAGCACCGACTCACCGCTCTCACGAGCAGAAACCAATTCATCGATCAGGGCGCCCTTGGCGTCCAGCGAGGCATTGGCCTGGGCGATCACGTACTTGCCCTCTTGGATGGCCGAGAGGTAGTCGATCTGATCGGTGACCTTGCCGTTGACCACTTGGCGGTACGGCGTCTCCAGGAAGCCGTACTCGTTCAAGCGGGCATACAGGGCCAGGGAGTTGATCAGGCCGATGTTCGGGCCTTCAGGCGTTTCGATCGGGCACACGCGGCCGTAGTGGGTCGGGTGCACGTCACGCACTTCAAAGCCGGCGCGCTCGCGGGTCAGACCGCCCGGGCCCAGGGCCGAGACGCGACGCTTGTGCGTGATCTCCGACAAGGGGTTGGTCTGGTCCATGAACTGCGACAGCTGCGAGGCCCCGAAGAACTCCTTGAGCGCCGCAGAGATCGGCTTGGAGTTGATCAGGTCGTGCGGCATCAGGGCTTCGGTCTCGGCTTGGCCCAGACGCTCCTTCACGGCCTTCTCAATACGGGCCAGGCCCGAGCGGTACTGGTTTTCGGCCAGTTCGCCCACGCAGCGCACGCGGCGGTTGCCCAGGTGGTCGATGTCGTCGACTTCGCCACGGCCATTGCGCAGCTCCACCAGGATCTTCACCACGTCGAGGATGTCCTCGTTGGACAGCGTCATCGCGCCTTCGGGCGTGTCGCGGCCCACACGGGCGTTGAACTTCATGCGGCCCACCCGCGACAGGTCATAGGTGTCGGGGTTGTAGAACAGGCGGCCAAACAAGGCCTGCACCGCGTCTTCCGTGGGCGGCTCGCCGGGGCGCATCATGCGGTAGATGGCCACGCGGGCGGCGAGTTCGTCGGCGGTTTCATCGCTGGCCAGGGTCTGGCTGATGTAGGCGCCTTCGTCGAGCTCGTTGGTGTACAGGGCTTGGAAGTCCTTCACACCCGCCTGACGCAGCTTCTTGAGCAGGGCGTCGGTGATCTCGTCATTGGCCTTGGCGATCAGCTCACCGGTGTCGGCATCCACGATGTTGCGGGCCATCACGCGGCCCACGAGGTAGTCCTCGGGCACGCTGATGTGCGTGGTGCCGCCCTGCTCCAGGGTGCGCAGGTGACGCGCGGTGATGCGCTTGTCCTTCTCCACCACCACGTTGCCGCTCTTGTCGGTGATGTCAAAGCGGGCAATCTCGCCCTTGAGGCGATCGGCCACGAACTCCATCTGCGCGCCAGCGTCCATCAGACGGAAGTTGTCGAACACGAAGAAGTGGGCCAGGATCTGCTCGGGGTTCAGGCCGATGGCCTTGAGCAGGATGGTGACCGGCATCTTGCGGCGGCGGTCAACGCGGAAGTACAGCACGTCCTTCGGATCGAATTCGAAGTCGAGCCAAGAGCCGCGGTAAGGAATGATGCGGGCGCTGAACAGCAGCTTGCCCGAGCTGTGGGTCTTGCCCTTGTCGTGCTCAAAGAACACGCCCGGCGAGCGGTGCAGCTGCGACACGATGACGCGCTCGGTGCCGTTGATGATGAAGGAGCCGTTGTCGGTCATCAGGGGCACTTCGCCCATGTAGACCTCTTGCTCCTTGATCTCGCGCACGGTCTTGGGTGCGGCGGCTTCACGGTCGTAGATGATCATCTGCAGGCGCGCACGCACGGCGGCTGCATAGGTCAGGCCACGCTGCTGGCACTCGCGGGTGTCAAAAGCGGGCTTGGCGATGTTGTACTCGAGGAACTTCATCTCCACGTATCCGTTGTGGGACACGATGGGGAATGCCGAGAGGAAGGCTGCCTGCAAGCCCTCGGGCTTGCGCTGCTGTGCGGGCAGCTCTTTTTGCAGGAACGCGACATAAGACTCGCGCTGCATCGTCAGCAGATAGGGAACGTTCAGAACGCTTTCGCGCTTGCCGAAGCTCTTGCGGATACGCTTGCGCTCGGTGTAGCTGTAAGCGGTGTTGGGTGCTTGCGCCATGGATGACTCCGTGTCGATGGGCGTCCCGTGCTGGCCGTGCACGGCGTCCGTCGGCGACTGGCTCTGCTCGAACATTGCGTTCGATAGCTTGGTGGCTGGCCACTACCAGCCGCTGGCGGACAACCCCGGCATTGCACCGGAGTCCGACCAAACCCGTTCTCTGCAGTCGGATCAGAGAACACTGGGAAGCCGCCAGGGGCGGCTTCGCGGTGTGCTCGTCTTGCGTAGCCGGCTTGCGCCGGTTTTCACGCCCTGGCAGCGAATGTCTTGAGACACCCCCTGACCAGTCGGGGACAGAGCAGCGGGGCGTGCTTCGCACGCGTCCGCAGGTCTGTCCCGCGAAGCAATTACTTGAGCTCGACCTTGGCGCCGGCTTCTTCCAGCTTCTTCTTGGCAGCTTCGGCGTCGGCCTTGGCAATGCCTTCCTTGACGGGCTTCGGAGCGCCGTCGACCAGGTCCTTGGCTTCCTTGAGGCCCAGGCCGGTGATTTCGCGCACGGCCTTGATCACGCCCACCTTGTTGGCGCCGGCTTCGGCCAGCACCACGGTGAACTCGGTCTTCTCTTCAGCAGCGGCAGCACCGCCACCAGCAGCGCCACCGGCGGCCGGAGCGGCCATGGAGGCGGCGGACACGCCAAACTTCTCTTCGATGGCCTTGACCAGGTCGTTGAGTTCCAGGACGGTCATGCTGTCCAGAGCGGTCAGGAATGCGTCTTTATCGAATGCCATGATGGTTTCCTATGTACAGAAGATGTGAATGCAGAAATAAGGGTCAGGCCGAAGCGGCTTCGCCGCCGCCGCGTTGCTGGGCCAAAGCGGCCAGCACGGCTGCGGTGCGCTGCACCGGGGACTTCAGCAGGCCAGCCACCTGCGACAGCAGGACTTCCTTGCTGGGCACCGATGCGAGCGCCTTGAGGGCGTTCACGTCCAGCGCCTTGCCACCGTAGGCTCCACCCTTGATGACGAGCTTGTCGTTGGTCTTGGCAAAGTCGGCAATGACTTTGGCCGCCGCGACAGCGTCTTCCGAAAAGCCGTAGATCAGCGGGCCGACCATGGCGTCCGATGCGGCCTCAAACGGCGTGCCGGCGACAGCACGACGGGCCAGGGTGTTCTTCAAAACATGAAGGTAAACACCCTTGGACCGCGCATCCACGCGCAGCTTGTTCAAGGCTTCAACGGTGAGGCCACGGTACTCGGCCAGCGCCAGCGTCTGCGACTTGGCGGCTTGCGCCGCCACGTCCGACACCACAGCTGCCTTCTCGTTGCGATTGAGACTCAAGGTCTACTCCTCACTAAACGCCCCTGACCTTTCGGCTCGGGGCACCGGAATCAGCGACCTTCTGTACGGTTGGCCCATCGGCACGAAGCCGGTGGGCCGTCCATTCAGCGGGACCGCCATCTGCGTTGGCGCTGGCCTTGGCCTCTCGGCTCGGGTTCGCATTAAGGGGGCTGGGCCCCCGCCAACGGTCTTGGATGACCTGCCGCTTCCTGCCGGCACGGTGTGGAGATTCCACTCCGTGCCTGCGGGCTGCGACAGCCCACCAATTCAATCGGGCTGCGCGCCAGACTCGCGCGCGGCCCGTGTTCTGTTCAAACCGCTCAGGCTTGCGGCGCCTGCGCCACCGTGGAGATGTCCACACGGGCACCCACGCCCATGGTGGAGGACACCGCCAGCTTGCGCAGGTACACGCCCTTGCTGGACGCAGGCTTGGCCTTGTTCAGCGCGTCCAACAGGGCGCTGAGGTTGCCCACGAGCTTGTCGTTGTCGAATGAGCGACGACCGATGGTGCTGTGCACGATACCGGCCTTGTCCACACGGAACTGCACCTGACCGGCCTTGGCGTTGCGCACAGCGCCTGCGACGTCGGGGGTGACGGTGCCAACCTTGGGGTTGGGCATCAAACCACGCGGGCCCAGGATCTGGCCCAGGGTACCGACGATGCGCATGGTGTCGGGCGAAGCGATGACCACATCAAAGGGCATGTCGCCAGCCTTCACGCGCTCAGCCAGGTCTTCCATGCCGACCACATCGGCGCCGGCCGCCTTGGCTTCTTCAGCCTTGGCGCCCTGGGCGAACACGGCCACGCGCTTGGTCTTGCCGGTGCCGTTGGGCAGCACGACGGCGCCACGCACCACCTGGTCAGACTTCTTGGCGTCGATGCCGAGTTGCACGGCCACATCGATGGACTCATCGAACTTGGCGGTGGCACATTCCTTGACGATGCCGATGGCTTCGCTGATGCTGTACAGCTTGAGGCTGTCAACCTTGCCCTGCAGGGACTTGGCTTTCTTGGTGAGCTTGGCCATTTACACGCCCTCCACGATGATGCCCATCGAACGGGCAGAGCCGGCGATGGTCTTGACGGCTGCGTCCATATCGGCGGCCGTGAGGTCCTTGATCTTGGTCTTGGCAATCTCTTCGAGTTGCGCACGGGTGACCTTGCCGACCTTGTCCAGGTGCGGACGGCCCGAACCCTTTTCGATCTTGGCAGCCTTCTTCAACAGCACGGTCGCCGGGGGCGACTTGAGCACGAAGGTGAAGGACTTGTCCGCGTAGGCGGTGATCACCACGGGCAGCTTCAGACCAGGCTCCATGCCCTGGGTCTGGGCGTTGAACGCCTTGCAGAACTCCATGATGTTCAAACCGCGCTGGCCCAGTGCGGGGCCGACGGGCGGCGACGGATTGGCCTTGCCGGCCGGGATTTGCAGCTTGATAAAGCCGACGATCTTCTTTGCCATGGTGGCTCCTGTTCGAGTTCAAACGCCTTGCGGGCTGCCCCGCTCGGCTCCTCGTGTGGTGTGACCCTGTTGTTTTGAATCCTTCAACCGCCGGGTCACGCCGCGGTTGGGGATGAAATTCTTGCGGACCTTAGATCTTTTCTACCTGCGAGAAATCGAGTTCCACGGGGGTGGCACGTCCGAAAATCGTGACCGACACGCGGACCTTGGACTTCTCGTAATTCACATCTTCGACCGCACCGTTGAAATCGGTGAAAGGGCCTTCCTTCACACGCACCAGCTCGCCCACCTGCCACTCCACCTTGGGGCGCGGCTTTTCGATGCCTTCTTGCATCTGGTTGACGATCTTCATCACTTCGGCTTCGGAAATCGGCGCCGGACGGTTCTTGGCGCCGCCCACAAAGCCTGTGACCTTGCTGGTGTGCTTGACCAGGTGCCAGGACTCATCGTCCATCACCATTTCCACGAGCACATAGCCCGGGAAAAAGCGGCGCTCGGTCACGGCCTTCTTGCCGTTCTTGAGTTCCACCACCTCTTCGGTGGGGACCAAGATGCGGCCGAACTTGTCTTGCATGCCCGCGCGCTCGATGCGCTCGCGGATGTTGCGCTCGACCGCCTTTTCCATGCCCGAATAGGCATGGACCACGTACCAACGCATGGCATTGGCGGGGGTGGTGGTGGTGGTGTCGGTCATCTCGAATTCCTCTGTGGCGTTCCTGGCGGCGGGGGCGTGGCGTTCAATCGCTTCAGCGCCAGCCCAGGATGACGCTGTACAGCAGCCATTCCAGGGTCTTGTCGGTCAGCCACAGCATGAGGGCCATGACCACGACGAAGGCAAAGACATAGCCGGTCATCTGCAACGCTTCCTGGCGGGTCGGCCAAACCACTTTCTTGGTTTCGCGGACCGACTCGCGGGCGTAGCCGACGAACTGCCGGCCGGGCTCGGAAACCAAAAACACGCCTGCCGAGGCGGCCAACAGGGCCAGCAGTGCCGCCACGCGCAGCCAGATGTCCTCGGCGGACAGCAGGTAGAAGGCCACGACCGAGCCCACCAGCAGCAAGACTGCCAGCCCGATCTTGGCCTTGTCGGCGCCCGTGGAGACGGTTTCGACTTGTGTTGCGTTGGACATCGTATGGACGGCGAAGCCCGCCGAGCCTTTTGGGCTGCCTGCGGGCTGTTTTGGTTGGGCCTTTGGCTGACGCGGCAGGCCGGTTGTTCAAACCATCAAGTCAGTGCAGAACACCAGACTTGGCAGGGGCAGAGGGAATCGAACCCCCAACCTTCGGTTTTGGAGACCGACGCTCTGCCAATTGAGCTATACCCCTACATTTGGTTGCGACTTAAGCAATGATCTTGGCCACCACGCCGGCGCCCACGGTACGGCCGCCTTCGCGAATAGCAAAGCGCAGACCCTCTTCCATGGCGATCGGGTTGATCAGCTTG
>RFPX01000002.1 GCA_009925955.1 Betaproteobacteria bacterium | reverse complement strand
GTCTGGTTCGCCCCACTCCCAATACGCCATGCGGTGCAGGCCACGGGCGTTGAGGCACTGCACATGGTTCAGGCGGGGTGGTGGCATATCCGGTCTCGGGCAGGCGCAGTCGGTGCGCGTAGGTTCGATAATCGGCTGAATGCTAACAAGGCCGGCGCCGTGCCTGAAAGACGATTCGATCATGTTGCTCAAGGGAAAAGTTGCTTTGGTGACCGGGTCCACCAGCGGGATCGGGTTGGGGATCGCCCAAAGCCTGGCCCGTCAGGGCGCCCACCTCATGCTCAACGGATTCGGGGACGCCGACCGGGCCTGTGCCGCGGTACAGGCCGTCGCGCCGCCAGGGGTGCAGGTTCGGCATCACGGTGCGGACATGAGCCAGGTCCACCAAATCGAGGACCTGATCAGCAGCACCGAAAGCGCCTTCGGCCAACTGGACATCCTGGTCAACAACGCCGGCATCCAGCATGTGGCACCGATTGAAGACTTTCCGGTGGACCGCTGGGATGCGGTGATCGCCATCAACCTCACCTCGGCCTTTCACACCATTCGTGTGGCCTTGCCCGGCATGAAGCGGCGCAATTGGGGGCGCATCATCAACATCGCCTCCACGCACGGCCTGGTGGCCTCGGCCAACAAGTCGGCCTACGTGGCCGCCAAGCACGGCCTGGTGGGCATGACCAAGTCCGTGGCTTTGGAAACCGCCACCACGGGTGTCACGGTCAATGCGATTTGCCCCGGTTGGGTGTTGACGCCACTGGTGCAGCAACAGGTGGACGCCCGCGCCGCGGCTCAAGGCTTGAGCCAGGAAGACGCCAAGAAGGCGCTGCTGGCCGAAAAGCAGCCGTCGCTGCAGTTCACCACGCCCGAGCAGCTGGGCGAGTTGGCGGTGTTCATGTGCTCAGAAGCCGCCAGCAACTTGCGCGGAGCCGCCATCAACGTCGATGGCGGATGGGTGGCTCAGTAGGGAGCCAGGCAGCCGCACCACCGGCACCTGCGCGCCGCTGGATGACCCTGCCTTGATCCGGCACAGCCCCCAGGGCTGGCCTGAACCGCACACTGGTGCGCCTGACGGCCGCAGGGTGCGTGCCCGTCCTGGGAGGGCGCACATGGTGGAACAAGCCGAGGCCACGCGATGGCGGGTGCTGGTGGTGGATGGTGATGGCGATGTGAAAGAGCAACTGCGCAGCGCCTGGGTCAGGGGGCCGCTGGACCTCCACCATGCAAACGATATCGCCACCGCGGCCCGTCTGCACCAAGCCGTTCCATTTGATGCGCTGTTGCTGGACACCGACCAGATGACCGGACCAGGCCTATCGTGGTGTCGGAGCTTGCGCGCGGCTGGGGACGACACGCCCCTGGTGATGCTCAGCGGTCACGCCACCGAAATCGACCGCATCGTGGGTCTGGAAGCCGGTGCCGATGATTTCGTGTCCAAGCCCGTCCACCCCCGTGAGCTGCAGGCCCGCCTGCAGGCCATCGTGCGCCGCGGATCGGCGGGTGAACCGCCCGGCTCGCCTGCACGCTCCACCGAAGTGATCCACTTCGGTCCCTTTGAGTTCAACCTCCACCGACGCGAACTGCGCAAAGGACCCGACCCCGTGCCCCTGACGACCGGCGAGTACGCCATGCTCAAGGCCCTGGCACGCCACCCTGGACAAGCCCTGACGAGGGAACAACTGTCCCGAATGGCCCGAGGCCGTGCCTTCGGGCCCTTTGACCGAAGCCTGGATGTGCAGGTCTCACGCCTGCGCCGCGTACTGGAGGACGACCCCGCCCATCCAAGGTTCATCCAGACGGTCTGGGGCGTGGGCTATGTGTTCATTCCTGATGGTGCACCGGGCCCTGCATCAACAGGCACACCGCCCGAGCCTCGATAGCCCTGCCCTCACCCACCGGCCCCATGCGCTCAGCGGTCTTGGCCTTGATGTTGACTGCCTGAGGCTCCAGGCCCAAGCAGGCCGCCATGCTTTGCCGCATGGCGGGGATGTGGCCCGCCAAGCGTGGCGCCTGCGCCACCACGGTGCAGTCCACATTGACCAAGCGCCCCCCGCTGGCCGCAACGGCTGCGCAAGCCTGCTGCAACAAGACACGGGAATCGGCCCCTGCGAACGCGGGGTCGGTGTCGGGAAAGTGCGTGCCGATGTCGCCCATTCCCGCAGCGCCCAAGAGGGCGTCGGTGACGGCATGCAGCAGGGCAGGGCATCGGCATCGGAATGGCCCAGGAGCCCAGAGGTGTGCGCAATCTCCACCCCCCCCAGCACCAGCCGCCGGCCGGGCACAAGGGCATGAATGTCCCAGCCCTCACCGATGCGCAGGTTCGGAAAGCTCATGCCTGTGCGCCCCTTTCCTTCATGAACGCGTTCCACCCACCTGTGCGCGCCTTTGCAGCACATGGCCAGCGCGTTCGAAATCGTCGGGGTAGGTTACCTTGAAGTTGTCCGCCGACCCCGGCACCAAGCGAGGCTGTAAGCCGGCCCATTCGATCGCGCTGGCTTCGTCGGTCACCATGGCTCCGGCGGCCATGGCCTGCTCCAGCGCCCGCCGCAAGACACCCAGCCTGAACATCTGCGGCGTCTGGGCGGCCCACAAGTGCTCGCGCGGCACCGTGGACTGCACGCGCCCGTGTGCATCACTGCGCTTGAGGGTATCGGGTACGGGATGGGCCAACAACCCACCCACGGGGTCGGCCTCACACACGTCGATCAGGTTCAACAGCTCATCCGCCGTGACCAGGCACCGGGCTGCGTCGTGCACCAGCACCCAGTCTTCGTCATGAAGCCCCTGGGCATGCAGTTCCTGCAAACCGGCCAAGACGCTGGCCGCACGCGTGGGTCCGCCGACGCGGCTGGCATGCACCCGCGCTCGCAAATCGGACGGGACGGCTGCTTCAAATGCACGGTCGTCAGCCGACAAGACCACCGTCATGCCGTCGATATGCCCCTGACGGTGCAAGGTGTCGAAGGGCAAGAGGGCCCAATGCACCACGCTGCAACCGTGCATGGCGACGTACTGTTTGGGGCCGCCCGCACCCGATCGCTCACCACGGCCTGCACAGGGCAAGAGCGCCACGCGCAAGGCGCGCTGGCGGGTTGCTCGCAGGGCGGCCCATTCGTTCATGAGACGGATTCTAGAATCCGGCCCCACCATGCCCCTGAATGTTCCTGCGCTGGCCCTTGGCAAGCGTTACACCCTGCCCCGGCCGCAGGGGTCGGCCGATGCCCTGCAGCTGGCCCACCACGCACAAGCCTGCAAGAACCGGGGCCAGCCCCTGGTGGTGTTCACCGCAGAACCCTCGGATGCCCTGCGGCTGCAAGAAGAAGTGCGCCTGTTTGCACCCGCGCTGCATACCGCCCTGTTCCCCGACTGGGAAACCCTTCCCTACGACAGCTTCAGCCCGCACGAAGACCTGATTTCCGAACGCTTGGCCACCCTATGGCGGCTGCACGCCACACGCGACATCGACGTGCTGTTGCTGCCGGCCACCACCGCTTTGGGGCGCTTGCCGCCGGCCTCGTTCCTGGCGGCCACGACCTTTGAGTTTCGGCAGAAGCAGCGCCTGGATGAGGCAGCGCTGAAGGCGCAGCTGACCCTGGCGGGGTACCAGCACGTCAGCCAAGTGGTCTCGCCGGGTGAGTATGCGGTGCGCGGGGGGCTCATCGACCTCTTTCCCATGGGCTCGGCCGTGCCCTATCGGGTCGACCTGTTCGACAACGAAGTCGATTCCATCCGCACCTTTGACCCCGACTCTCAGCGCAGCCTGTATCCCGTGCCCGAGGTGCGCCTGCTGCCCGGCCGGGAGTTCCCGATGGACGAGGCCGCGCGTGCGGCATTTCGGGCGCGTTGGCGCGAGCGCCTGGAGGGCGACCCCACCAAGGCGCGCGTGTACAAGGATGTTGGACAGGGCATTGCCACGGCGGGCATCGAGTACTACCTGCCCCTGTTCTTCGAGGAAACGGCCACCATCTTCGACTATGTGGGCGCATCGGCCCAGGTGGTGCTCCACGGTGCCGTCGACGAGTCCTTGGACCGTTTTTGGCTGGACACGCGGGAACGTCACCGCTTCCTGCAGCACGACCCCGAACGCCCCATCCTGCCGCCCGAGGCCCTGTTTCAAAAGAGCGAAGACTTCTACGCCCGCACCCAAGCCCATGCCTGCTTGTCCCTGCGTGGCCACGAGGCCTTGGATTGGGTCCAGAAGCTGCCGGATGTGGCCATAGAGCGCGGGGCCACGCAGCCGCTGGCTGCACTGGAGCATCACCTCCAGCACGGGCGCAGCCGGGTGTTGATCGTGGCGGAAAGCGAAGGAAGGCGTGAGAGCCTGCTGGACCTTCTGCGAGAACATGGTTTGGCCTTGCCGGCGTTCGCCACGCTGGCCGAGTTTGAGGCCAGTGATGAGCCTGCGGGCATGACGTCAGCCAGCTTGGCCGAGGGCTTTCGCTGGTGCCGAGAGGGCGGTCAGCTGCCGCTGGACTTCATCACCGAGAGCGAACTCTTCTCCACCTCACCCACGGCGCGCCGGCGCAAGAAGCAGGAGCAAGTCAGCAGCGTTGAAGCACTGATCAAGGACCTGTCTGAGCTGAAGGTGGGCGACCCGGTGGTGCACGCCAACCATGGCATCGGCCGCTACAAGGGCTTGGTCAATCTCGACCTCTCAGGCGGGGCCGATGGCGGGGCTTCGGAGTTCTTGCACCTGGAATATGCCGACCAAGCCACGCTGTACGTGCCCGTTTCGCAGCTTCAGCTGATCAGCCGCTACACCGGTGTCAGTGCCGAAGAGGCGCCGCTGCACCGTCTGGGTTCTGGACAGTGGGAGAAAGCCAAGCGCAAGGCGGCCGAGCAGGTCCGCGACACGGCAGCTGAGCTGCTCAACCTCTACGCCCGGCGCGCAGCCCGACAGGGCCATGCCTTCCGGTTTTCAGCCACCGACTACGAGGCCTTTGCCACCAGCTTCGGTTTTGAGGAAACAGCCGACCAGCGTGCCGCGATCCACGCCGTGATCCAGGACATGGTCAGCCCCCGGCCCATGGACCGCCTGATCTGCGGCGATGTGGGCTTCGGAAAAACCGAAGTGGCCTTGCGGGCGGCGTTTGTGGCCGTCACGGCCGGCAAACAGGTCGCCCTGCTGGCACCGACCACCCTGCTGGCCGAACAGCACTTCCAAAACATCAGCGACCGCTTTTCCAAGTGGCCGGTGAAGGTGGCCGAGATGAGCCGCTTTCGAACCACCAAGGAAATCAAGGAAGCCATGGCAGGCCTGGCCGATGGCACCATCGATATCGTGGTGGGCACGCACAAGCTGCTCAGTGCCGAGGTGCAGTTCAAGCGCCTGGGACTGTTGATCATCGACGAGGAACACCGCTTTGGCGTGCGCCACAAGGAGGCCATGAAGGCGCTGCGCGCCGAAGTGGATGTGCTCACGCTCACGGCCACACCCATTCCCCGCACCCTGGGTATGGCGCTGGAGGGCCTGCGCGACCTCAGCGTGATTGCCACCGCGCCTCAACGTCGCCTGGCCATCAAGACCTTCGTTCGCGCTGAGGGCAGCAGCACCATACGAGAAGCCGTTCTGCGCGAGCTCAAGCGCGGCGGGCAGGTGTACTTCCTGCACAACGAAGTCGAAACCATCGAAAACCGCCGCAGCAAGCTCGTTGAGTTGTTGCCTGAGGCGCGCATCGCGGTGGCCCACGGCCAGATGCCCGAGCGCGACCTCGAGCGGGTGATGCGAGACTTCGTGGCGCAACGCCACAACCTGCTGCTGTGCTCGACGATCATCGAAACCGGTATCGACGTCCCCACCGCCAACACCATCGTGATCAGCCGAGCCGACAAGTTCGGCCTGGCGCAGTTGCACCAACTGCGAGGCCGCGTGGGCCGCAGCCACCACCAAGCCTATGCCTACCTGCTGGTGCCCGATGTGGAAGGCCTGACCAAACAGGCGGCCCAACGCCTGCAGGCCATTCAAGACATGGAAGAACTGGGCAGCGGCTTCTACTTGGCCATGCACGACCTGGAGATTCGTGGGGCCGGTGAGGTCCTGGGCGAGAACCAGAGCGGCAACATGATGGAGGTGGGGTTCCAGCTCTACAACGACATGCTCAGCGAGGCGGTTCGTGCGCTGAAGGCGGGCCGTGAGCCCGACCTGCTCAACCCCCTGGGTGGTGTGTGGGGTGGCGGCACCGATGTGAACCTCCACGCGCCAGCCCTGCTGCCCGATGCTTACTGCGGCGATGTGCATGCCCGCTTGAGCCTCTACAAGCGATTGGCCACCGCGCGCACGGCCGCGCAGCTGGACGCCTTGCTGGAAGAGGTAACCGATCGGTTTGGAAAGCTGCCCGTCCAGGGCCAAACGCTGTTCGACACCCATCGGCTGAGGGTCCTGGCCCAGGCCTGGGGGATCATCAAGATCGATGCCGGGCCGCGCGTGGTGCACATCACCTTCAAGCCCAACCCACCCGTCGACGCTCTGCGCATCATCGAATTGGTGCAACGCCACCGCGACATCAAACTGGCGGGCAACGAGAAGCTGCGCATCGAGCGGGCCACCCAAAGCGCTGCCGAACGTGCCCAATTGGTCCGTGACACCCTGCGCGCCTTGGGCACGCCCAAGTCCGACCCCGCCCCATCCGCCCACCCTTGAAGCAACGCCCTCCCATGGCCTCAGACCGCACCATTTTTCGACCCGGCCTCACCATTCGCGAGCTGAGCCCTCCTCTGAGGCTGCGCGACTTCGGATTGATCGCATTCGACATGGATTCCACGCTGATCAACATCGAGTGCGTGGACGAGATTGCTGCCGCGGCAGGCCGCAAGGACGAAGTGGCGGCCATCACGGAGGCCGCCATGCGCGGCGAAATCACCGATTACAAGGACAGCCTGCGCCGCCGGGTGGCGCTGCTGCGCGGGGTACCGGTGTCGGCCTTGCAAGAGGTGCTTGAGCACCGGCTGCAGCTCAACCCCGGTGCCCAACGACTGGTGCAGACCTGCCGCGAACAGGGGCTTCGCACCCTCCTGGTCAGCGGCGGCTTCACCTACTTCACCGACGCGGTCTGCGCGATGTTGGGGATCGAAGCGTCACGCAGCAATGTGTTGGAAGTGGTGGACGGACAACTCACCGGGCGCATGGTGGACCAGTCCTGGGGCGACATCTGCGATGGCCACGAAAAGCAGCGCATGCTGCTGCAGACCTGTGAACGTTGGGGCCTGCAGGCCCATCAGGCCATCGCCGTGGGCGATGGCGCCAACGACCTGCCCATGATGGCCGTCGCCGGCTTGTCGGTGGCCTACCACGCCAAGCCCAAGGTGCGCGAACAGGCACAGGTCGCCATTGAAGCCGGTGGGCTCGACCGTCTGCTGGAGTTGTTTGAGCGCTGAACAGCGCTCCAGACGCCCCAAGCTCAGCCCTGCATCTGCGCCCACACCTTCTCCAGGCGCTTGACACTCACCGGTTGGGGCGTACGCAACTCCTGGGCGAACAGGCTCACGCGCAACTCCTCCAGCAACCAGCGGAACTCCTCCAATCGCGCGTCTGGGCGCCCCTTGAGTTCCTGCAGGCGGCGCAGCCAACGTTGCTCCAAGGGCCGCAGCTCCGCCAGCCGCTGCTGATCTCGTGCGGCGTCCGCACGGTGCTTGTCAATGCGCAGCGCAACCGCCTTGAGATAGCGCGGCAGCTGCTGCAACTGCAACCACGGGGTCTCGAACAAAAAACGTTTGCCCAACAGGCGCTGCAACTGGGCCTGGATGTCCTCGTGGAGCTCCTTGGGCAGGCGCGCGTCACGCACCTTGCGCAGCGCAGCGGCGTGCTCGGCCAGCACCTGGTGCGCCAAGCGCGCCACCTCCTGGGCCACCAGGTTCAGCCGTGGCCGACCCTGCTCCAGCGTTCGGGCAAATGAAACCGCATCGGTGGGCAGTGATTCGCCCAGAAACGCCCGATCCAAGGCCACGTGGATGATCTGCTCGCGCAACTCTTGCTCGGTCCCCAGCGGCATGTAGGCCACGGCCATGCGCTGCAGATCGGGGATGTTCTTTTCGAGGTAGCGCAGCGGTTCCTTGATCTGCAGGGCGATCAGCCGTCGCAAGCCCTGCCGGTGGACCGGCTGCGCCTGCTCGGGCTCGTCGAACACCTCGATGCGCACACCGCTGCCTTGGTCCACCAAGGCCGGGAAACCCACCAGAACCTGTCCCTTGCGACGGATCTCCATCAGCTCCGGCAACTCGGCAAAGTCCCAAACCGTGTGCAAGCGGTCCTGTGCCGGTGCCTGGCCTGCAGGCCCCGCCAGGTGGCCATGCCCCTGCGGGTCCGATGGCGCGGGCTTGGCCACTGGCATCGCGGCGGTCTTGGCCGCCGCTGCAGCGGGCGGCGGCACCAAACCGGTCTCTGGGGACCCCTGGCGCTGCAAGGCTGCCAGGGCCTGAAATGCACCTCGGGCCTGCGCGCCCCACTCGGCCTTGAGGGCGGCCACATGCCGCCCCATGCCCAGCTGTCGGCCGTGCTCATCGACCACCCGCAGGTTCATCAGCAGGTGCGGCGGCACCTGTTCCAGCTTGAAGTCGGCCTTCTGCACCGCCAACTGGGTGCGCTCGCGCACCGCCTTAAGCAAGGCGTCCATCAAGGACCCTTGCCCGAAGTCCGTGAGCTCGCAGAACTCCGCGGCAAAGTCCGGCAGCGGCACCAGACGCGAGCGCGCCTTTTGGTGCAGCGATTTGCACAGGACCAAGACCTTGTCCTTGAGCATGCCAGGCACCAGCCACTCGCAGCGGGCCTCTTGCACCTGGTTGAGCGCGTACAGCGGAACCGTGACCGTCACACCGTCACGCGCGTCGCCAGGTTCATGCAGGTAGCTGGTTGCACAGTCCACACCACCCAGCCGCACGATCTTCGGAAACGCCTGGGTGGTGATGCCCGCGGCCTCGTGCCGCATCAGCTCTTCGGGGGTGAGCTTGAGCACATCGGGGTGCTGCTGGCGGGCCACCCGGTACCAGCGCTCCAGGGTGGCAGCGCTGCACACCTGCTCGCCCAAGTGCTCGCCGTAGTAGGCCTCAATGAGGGCGTCATCCACCAGCAGGTCTTGGCGCCTGGACTTGTGCTCCAACGCCTCTACCGAGCGGATCGCCCGGCGGTTGTGTGGCAAGAAGGCAAAGCGTTGATCCCACTCTGGCGGGACATCACCCTGAACCAGGGCTTCACGAATGAAGATCTCCCGTGCCAACGCGGGATCAACCTTGGAGTAGCTGATGCGGCGGTTGGCATAGACGAGCAGGCCATACAGCGTGGCCCGCTCCATGGCCACCACCTCACCGGCCTTGCGCTCCCAATGCGGCTCCAGCAGTTGCTTCTTCAGCAGGTGGGCGCCCACCTGAACAATCCAGCCCGGCTCAATGGCCGCAATGCCCCGGCCGAACAACCGGGTGGTCTCCACCAGTTCCGCCACCATGATCCAGCGTCCCGGCTTGCGGCTGAGGTGGGCCCCGGGGTGACGCCAGAATCGAATGCCCCGCGCCCCCAGGTAGTGTTCCTCTTCATCAGACTTCAGGCCCACATTGCCCAGCAGGCCGGTCAACAGTGACAGGTGCAGCGGTTCATAGCCAGCGGGTTCGCTGTTCAGGCGCCAGCCGTGCTCGGCCACCACGGTGTGCAGTTGAGCGTGCACGTCGCGCCACTCGCGCACGCGCCGGGGGTTGATGAACTGCTCACGCAGGCGGGCCTCCTGCTGCCGGTTGGACAGCTTGTGGGTGGCCTGCGCCGTGCCATGCCCGCGCCCCTCCTCGATCCATTGCCACAAGCGAAGGGTGCCCATGAACTCCGAGCGTTCGTCATCGAAGGGCTTGTGCCGTGCATCGGCTGCCGCCTGGGCCTCCAGGGGTCTGTCACGCACGTCCTGGCAGCTCATAGCACTGGCAATCACCAGCATCTCGGTGAGACAGGCACGGTCTTTCGCGGCCAGGATCATGCGGCCAATCTTGGGGTCCAGCGGCAGACGCGCCAGGGCGCGGCCCAAATCGGTCAGCGCCAACTGCTCATCTACAGCATCCAGCTCAGCCAACAGGGCATAGCCGTCGGCAATGGCTTTGCGCGGCGGCGCCTCCAAGAAGGGGAAGTCCTCCACGTCACCCAGGCCCAGGCTCTTCATGCGCAAAATGACGCTGGCCAAGGAGCTGCGCAGGATCTCGGGGTCGGTGAAGGCAGGCCGGGCGGCAAAGCCCGCTTCGTCGTAAAGCCGGATGCAAACGCCCGCAGCCACACGACCGCAACGGCCAGCGCGCTGGTTGGCTGCGGCCTGGCTGATCGGCTCCACCTGCAGCTGTTCCACCTTGTGTCGGTAGCTGTAGCGCTTGACGCGCGCCGTGCCGGCGTCCACCACGAATCGGATGCCGGGCACGGTCAGCGAGGTCTCCGCCACGTTTGTGGACAGCACGATGCGCCGCCCGTTGCTGGCGGAAAACACGCGGTCCTGTTCGGCCTGGCTCAGGCGTGCAAAGAGCGGCAGGATGTCGGCGCTGCGCAGCACCGGATGTGAGGCCAGGTGCTTGCGCAGGTGGTCGGCGGCCTCGCGGATTTCGCGCTCGCCGGGTAAAAACACCAGGATGTCGCCGCCCTGCGCACCGCCGCGCCACAGCTCATCCACAGCCTGTGCAATCGCATCCTGAAGGTCGCGGTCTTTGGATTCTTCAAACGGCCGCCAGCGCACCTCCACCGGATAGGTTCGCCCGCTCACCATGAACACCGGCGCAGGCCCCTGTGGGCCGGCAAAGTGCTGCGCAAAGCGCTCCGCGTCGATGGTGGCCGAGGTGACGATCAGCTTGAGATCAGGCCGCCGAGGCAGGATTTGACGCAGGTGGCCCAGCAGAAAGTCGATGTTGAGGCTGCGCTCGTGGGCCTCGTCCACGATGATGGTGTCGTAGGCCCTCAGCAAGGGATCGCTCTGTGCCTCGGCCAGCAAGATGCCGTCGGTCATCAGCTTGACCCGTGCACCGGGCTGAAGCCGGTCTTGAAAACGCACCTTGTAGCCCACCACTTCACCCAGGGGGGTCTGCAGCTCTTCGGCAATGCGCTTGGCCACACTGGATGCGGCGATGCGCCGGGGCTGTGTATGGCCGATCAGGCGCGGGCGCTCCCCAGGGGCACGCGCCACACCACGCCCCAGGGCCAGGGCCATCTTGGGCAGTTGGGTTGTCTTGCCCGAGCCCGTTTCCCCGCACACGATCAGCACCTGGTGGGCCTGCAGGGCTTGCATGATGTCGTGCCGGCGCTGGCTGACCGGCAAGGCCTGCGGAAACTCGAGGTGCAGCAAGGGGGCTGGGCGTGCTTCGTTGCTCATGGACAGGGGCGCGATTATCCGGGTAGCTGCGGCACAATCCCACGGCAGACTTCAGCGCCCATGAACCTCGTCTTCCCCCACACCTTCGTCCCCTGGTTCCGCTCGGTGGCGCCTTACATCCACGCCTACCGGGGGGAAACCTTTGTGGTGGCCGTGGCCGGTGAAATGATCGCCGCGGGCAAGCTCAACCCCTTTGTGCAGGATCTGGCCATCCTGCATGCCATGGGCATCAAGATCGTCCTCGTTCATGGGTTTCGGCCTCAGGTCAGCGAGCAGTTGCGCGCCAAAGGGCATCCCGAGCGCTTCAACCAGGGCCTGCGGATCACCGATGCCACGGCACTGGACGCCGCTCAGGAGGCCGCAGGCCAGCTGCGGTTTGAGATCGAGGCCGCGTTTTCCCAGGGGCTGCCCAACACCCCCATGGCCAACGCCACCGTTCGTGTGATTTCGGGTAACTTCCTGACGGCGCAACCGGTGGGCGTGGTCGACGGCGTTGACTTCATGCACAGCGGCGTGGTCCGCAAGGTCGATGCGCCGGCCATTCGACGCGCCATCGACACCGGCACGATCGTCTTGCTCTCGCCCTTTGGGTTTTCACCGACCGGCGAAGCCTTCAACCTGGCCATGGAAAACGTTGCCACGGCCACGGCCATTGCCCTGCAGGCCGACAAACTCATCTTCATGACGGAAGTTCCCGGGGTCCGGGAGGTATTTGACGACCCCGAAAGCCCCATCGACACCGAACTGACCCTGGCCGATGCCCGCAAGATTCTGGGCAAGCTTCCGGCCCCTACCCACCCCACGGACACGGCCTTCTATTTGCAGCACTGCGTCAAAGCCTGCGAAGCAGGCGTCGAGCGATCCCACATATTGCCGTATTCCGTCGATGGCGCCCTGTTGATGGAGGTGTATACCCACGACGGGATTGGCACCATGGTCGTGGATGAGAAACTCGAAAGCCTGCGCGAGGCACTGGCCGATGACGTGGGTGGAATACTGAAACTCATTGAACCCTTCGAACAGGACGGCACCCTGGTGCGCCGGGAACGCCATGAAATCGAACGGGACTTGGCCAATTACACCGTCATTGAGCATGATGGCGTGATTTTTGGTTGTGCTGCCCTCTACCCCTACCCCGAGGCCAAGACCGCTGAAATGGCGGCTCTGACCGTCAGCCCCGAAGTCCAAGGTCAAGGAGACGGCGACCGCTTGCTCAAGCGCATCGAGCAACGCGCCCGCGCCATGGGATTGACCAGCCTCTTTGTGCTGACCACCCGCACCATGCACTGGTTCATCAAGCGGGGCTTCCAACAGGTCGACCCCGAGTGGCTGCCCGAGGGCCGCAAGCGCAAGTACAACTGGGACCGCCGGTCGGTGGTCCTGATGAAGAAACTCAGCACCTGATATTCAAGGAGAAACCATGCCCCGCATGATCCAGTGCACCCACTTGAAGAAGGAGGCCGAAGGCCTTGATTTCGCTCCCTACCCGGGGGAATTGGGCAAGCGGATTTACGAAAATATCAGCAAGGAGGCCTTCGAGCAGTGGAAGCGCCACCAGACGATGCTGGTGAATGAAAACCGCCTCAATCTGGCCGACCTGCGGGCGCGGCAGTATCTTGCTCGTCAAATGGAACAGTATTTCTTTGGCAACGGTGGAGATCAACCCGCCGGCTATGTTCCCCCGTCGGCTTAACCTTGAGGAAACTCATGGTCCTGCATCACCAGGCGACTCGCGATACCCCCAAATGGGTTGGAAATTGAATATCCTAGGTTAATTGGTATATAGTATTGATTGACCATTAACCCTTTAGGAGCATCACTTGAGTACTCTGCAGGATCTGTTGGCACAAAAAGCCGAACTCGAGCGCAAGATTCAAGAAACCCAGCGCAACGAGCGCCAAGCGGCCGTCGACAAGGTTCGGGCCCTGATGGCCGAGTTCGGCTTGTCGGTTGAAGACCTGGGCGGCAAAGCCACGGGCCCGGGCCGTAAGAAGGCGGCCACCGACGGCACCCGCAAGGCAGCCGTGAAGTACCGCGACGCCAGCGGCAACACGTGGTCGGGCCGCGGCCTGCAACCCCGTTGGCTCAAGGAAGCCCTGGCCAAGGGCAAGTCCCTGTCAGACTTCTCGGTCTGACACCGCACGCCGCGCGGCAGCGGCTGCAGCAAACGGCCTCCTCGGAGGCCGTTTTCTATGGCGACGGACACGCCGCACGGCAAGCCCTGCGCCCCGCCCGCTAGACTGCAGGGCATGATCCCAAGTGGCTTCATCCAAGACCTCTTGACCCGTGTTGACGTGGTCGATGTGGTGGGACGCCACGTGGAGTTGAAAAAGGCCGGCATCAACCACAAGGGCCTGTGCCCTTTCCACGGCGAAAAGACCCCGAGCTTCATCGTCAGCCCGACGCGCCAGACCTATCACTGCTTCGGTTGTGGCGTGCACGGAGACGCCTTGCGGTTCTTGACGGAGTTCGTTGGGCTGGGCTTCGTGGAGGCGGTGCAGGACTTGGCCCAACAGGTGGGCATGACGGTGCCCGATGACGATCGATCAGCGGAGGACCGCCAGGCGCAGGCGCAGCGCCGCCAGGAGGCCACGACCCTCACCGACTTGTTGGGCAAGGCAGCTGCGCACTACCGGCAGCAACTCAAGCAAAGCCCTGAGGCGGTGGCCTATCTCAAGCGGCGCGGCCTCACCGGCGAGGTGGCCAAACAGTTCGGTATCGGCTACAGCGCCGACAGCTGGCACGGGCTGGCCAGTGCCTTTGTGGCCTATGACGACCCCAAGCTGGAGGAAGCCGGACTCGTGATCGTCCACGATCCCGGCACCCCTAAAGAAAAGCGCTACGACCGGTTTCGCCACCGCATCATGTTTCCGATCCGGTCGGTGCAGGGTGAGGTGATCGGCTTTGGGGGGCGGGTGCTCGACAGCGGGGAGCCCAAGTACCTCAACTCCCCCGAAACGCCGGTGTTCAGCAAGGGGCGCGAGCTCTACGGCTTGTACGAAGCCCGAACCGCCATCCGCAAGGCAGGCTATGCCCTTGTGGTGGAAGGCTACATGGACGTGGTGGCCCTGGCGCAGTGGGGCCTGGGCCACGCGGTGGCCACCTTGGGTACGGCCTGTACCGAAGACCACGTGCGCCGCTTGATGCGGTTCACCGACAGCGTGGTGTTCAGCTTTGATGGGGATGCTGCAGGGCGCAAGGCAGCGGCGCGGGCCTTGGAGGCCTGCCTGCCCCATGCCAGCGACACCCGCAGCATTCGCTTCCTCTTTCTACCGCCCGAACACGACCCTGACAGCTTCATCCGCGAACACGGTGCGGCCGCCTTTGAAACAGCGGTGCAACAGGCGGTGCCCCTGTCCAAGCAGATGTTGGCTCTGGCGGCCGTGGGATGCGAGATGGACACCCCCGAGGGGCGGGCCCGCTTTGCCCACCAGGCCCACCCCCTTTGGGTCGCCTTGCCCGAAGGCGCCCTGCAACGCCAGATGCTGCAGGCCTTTGCACAAGCGGCCTCGCTGCCGGTACAGGAACTGGCGGATCTGTGGACGGCCATGGGCCGTGCACGGGGCACCGCCCAGCACAGCGGCCCGGCCCCCTCCCCGTCGGGCCTGGCGCCATCGGCTGGGCCAGGACAGGCCAGCAGCGCAACGGCGGGCCTCGAGGGCGGCGCAACCGATGGCGGCTACGGCAGCGGCTATGGGGTCAGTCCTACGGGTGTCATCCGTGGCGGGCGCAACCGGCGGCTGTCCTGGGCTGAACGCCAATCATTGGCAGACCCCATGCGCCGCGGCACCGCGCCACCGGCCCTGCGGCAAGCGCCCCGCAGTCCTTCGGACTGGGTCACGCGACTGCTGCTGATGCAGGCGCACTGGTGGAGTGAACTCAGCGCCGATGACCTGGACCTGCTCAACAGCCTGCCCGCGCCGCACGCCACGCTGCTGCGATGGCTGGAACGCGACATCGAGGAACATGGTGCGCGCCCATGGGCAGCCTTGCAGGTGGCCTTGGAACAAGTGCCCGAGCTCAGCCGCGCGTGGCGACAGCTTCAACAGCACCAACCCGACGAGTCGGAATCCACCTGGGCGAGCTTGCGCCGTGCCTTGGACCAGCTGCACCTGGATCGGCTCAAGCAACAGCAAACCGAACTGGCCGCACGTGCCGGCCAAGACCCCAGCGCCTTGGCCGAGTACCAACGCGTGTTCGAGCGTTGGAAGTCGCTCAAACAGTCCCTGGCCGCCTCCGCATCCGAGGGCAGCGGCTGAAGCGGTCCTGGTATAATCCAAACCATGCGCCGCCGGCCCCCTGCGGCCACCGTGTGATCGAACGTGCATGAGGGCTCCACCGGGAACCCTGGGCCAACGGCTCTACCCGGATTTCACGAACCGAGGCCCAGTGCACGGCCCCTAAACGGACCGAGCCCCCACACGGATCGCCCACCGAAATCGGAAAGCCAGTCGCGCACGGTCGTCTGCTTTTCTAGCCCTGACCCGCGCACGTTTGTCCCCTTCGCACCAACGCCCTGCACCACATGACCGCCAAGAACGCCGCCCCGTCCGCTTCGAACGCCAAGAACAAGACGCCCGCCAAGGCCGCTGCCAAGACAGCCGCCAAGGCCGTCACCAAGCCGGCCACCAAGACGAGCACGGCGGCTGCGAAGGCCAAGCCCGCCCCAGCGCCGATCGCCAAGCCCAGCGCCAAACCCAAGGCTGAAGCCAAGGTGGACCCCAAGGCGGCTGCAAAGGGTACTGCGAAGGCCCCGGCTGCGGCCAAGGGCGCAGCAAAGACTGCCCCGGTTGCGGCGCCCAAGCCCGCGGCCAAGGGCACGCCCGCCAAACCGGCCAAACCGGCCAAGACCGCTGCCGTGCCTGTCAAGGCCAGCCCCGCGCCAGCCAAGGCCGGCACCAAGGACAAGGCTGCAAAGGCCGGCGCCAAGGCAGCGGCCGGCAAGGCCAACGCCAAGGGCAAGCCCAAGGCCGAGGAAGAAGTCCTGGAAGAGGACTTTTCCGACATCGAATCGGACCTGGAAGCCGAAGCCGATCCCGAGACCGCCGCGGCCGAAGCCGATGCAGAAGAGCGAGCCAAGGCCAAGCCCTTGCGCATGAAGGTCAGCCGCGCCAAGGAGCGCGCCCTGATGCGCGAGTTCGGCCTGGATGAAACCGCCCTGACCGAGGAGGAGGTCAACAAGCGCCGCCTGGAACTCAAGGCCCTGATCAAGATGGGCAAGAAGGACGGCTACCTCACCCATCAACAGATCAGCGACCACCTGCCCGAGAAGCTGGTGGAAAACGAGATTCTCGAGGCCATCGTCTCGATGCTCAACGACATGGGCATCGCGGTGTACGAGCAGGCCCCCGACGCCGCCCTGGTGCTGATTGAAGGCGGCAACGCCGCCACCGCCACTGAAGAAGAAGCCGAAGAAGCCGCCGAAGCCGCGTTGTCGACGGTGGACTCCGAATTCGGCCGCACCACCGACCCGGTACGCATGTACATGCGCGAAATGGGTACGGTTGAACTGCTCACCCGCGAAGGCGAAATCGAAATCGCCAAGCGGATCGAAGGTGGCCTGCAGGCCATGATGGTGGCCATCTCTGCATCGCCCACCACGATCGCCGAGATTCTGGCCATGGCCGACAAGATCGCGGCTGGTGAGGTCCAAATCTCCGAAGTGGTCGACGGCTTTGTGGCCGAAGACGAGGCCGATGACTACGTGGCCGAAGAAGACTTCGACGAGTTCGACGAAGAGGAAGACGACGACGGCGCCGGCGGCTCCAAGGCCCTGACCAAGAAGCTCGAAGAGCTCAAGAACGCCGCCCTGGTGAAGTTCAGCGAACTGCGCGTTCAGTTCGACAAGATGCGCAAGGCCTACGAGAAGGAAGGCTACAAGTCGCCGGCCTACAACAAGGCCCAAGGCGGTGTAAGCGAAGTGATCATGAGCATCCGCTTCACCGTCAAGACGATTGAACGGCTGTGCGACATCCTGCGTCAACAGGTTGACGACGTGCGCCGCTACGAGCGCGAACTGCGCAAGATCGCCGTCGAAAAGTGCGGCATGCCGCAGGACCACTTCATCAAGACCTTCCCGGCCAACATCCTGAACCTGAAGTGGGCCGAGAAAGAAGCTGCAGCCGGCAAGCCCTACTCCGCCGTGCTCAGCCGCAACCTGCCGGCCGTGCAAGAGTTGCAGCAAAAGCTGATCGACCTGCAGTCGCGTGCTGTGGTACCGCTGGATGACCTCAAGGACATCAACAAGCAGATGAACGCGGGCGAGCGGGCCAGCCGCGAAGCCAAGAAAGAGATGATCGAGGCCAACCTGCGCCTGGTGATCTCGATTGCCAAGAAGTACACCAACCGTGGCCTGCAGTTCCTGGACCTGATCCAGGAGGGCAATATCGGCCTCATGAAGGCCGTCGACAAGTTCGAGTACCGCCGCGGATACAAGTTCTCGACCTACGCCACCTGGTGGATTCGCCAGGCCATCACGCGCTCGATCGCCGACCAGGCGCGCACCATCCGTATCCCGGTGCACATGATCGAAACCATCAACAAGATGAACCGCATCTCGCGCCAGCATCTGCAGGAGTTCGGCTTTGAGCCCGACGCCCCGACGCTGGCCGAGAAGATGGAAATGCCCGAGGACAAGGTCCGCAAGATCATGAAGATCGCCAAAGAGCCGATCTCCATGGAGACGCCCATCGGCGACGATGACGACTCGCACCTGGGCGACTTCATCGAGGACACCAATAACGTGGCCCCGATGGATGCCGCCATGCAGGCCGGCTTGCGCGACGTGGTCAAGGACATCCTGGACAGCCTCACTCCGCGCGAAGCGAAGGTGTTGCGCATGCGCTTTGGCATTGAAATGCAAAGCGACCACACCCTGGAAGAGGTGGGCAAGCAGTTCGATGTGACCCGCGAACGCATCCGCCAGATCGAGGCCAAGGCCATTCGCAAGCTCAAGCACCCCAGCCGCAGCGACAAGTTGCGCACCTACCTCGACAACATTTAGGCCTCGGCACCCTCGCCCGGCCCTGTGCCGGTCTTCGGCGCCACGGCGCCGCAGACCGGCCGGTGCCGACAACTCCTCACACCACGCCCGGATACCGGGGCCACGCAGGCCCTCGAGCAGCGGGCTGCCCGACAATAGCGGGACATGAGCTTCCAAACCGAACCCGCCTACCGACACGGCAGCGCCGCCCGCACCGCCGTGCTGTTGGTCAATCTCGGTACGCCCGATGCACCCACCGCGCCAGCCTTGCGGCGCTACCTGGCCGAGTTTCTGAGCGACCCCCGCGTGGTGGAGATTCCCGCTGTGGTGTGGAAGCCGCTGCTGCACGGCATCATCCTGCGCGTGCGCCCAGCCAAGTCCGCGGCCAAGTACGCCAGCATCTGGACCCCTCAGGGTTCGCCGCTGGCACACTGGACCCAGCAGCAGGCCACCCTGCTCGATCAGGCCCTGCAGGCCCGGGGCCTGGACATCACGGTTCGCCCGGCCATGCGCTACGGCAACCCATCGGTGGCCTCGGTCTTGGATGACCTGAAGGCCGGCGGGGTTCAGCGCGTCCTGATGCTGCCCCTGTATCCCCAGTACGCGGCCGCCACCACCGCCAGCGCCCAAGACGCCGTCATGGCCTGGTCTGCACGCCAACGCCGAATGCCCGAGTGGCGCTTCGTGAACCACTACCACGACCACCCCGGGTACATCCAGGCCCTGGCCGGCCGGGTGCGTGCACATTGGGAGCAGCACGGCCGCAGCCCCAAACTGTTGCTGAGCTTTCATGGCGTGCCCGAGCGTTCCCTGCACCTGGGCGACCCCTATCACTGCGAGTGCCACAAAACCGCGCGGCTGCTGCGCCAGGCCCTGGGCCTGGCCGAGTCGGAGGTGGTGGTGACCTTCCAAAGCCGCTTTGGCAAGGCCAAATGGCTTGAGCCGTACACCGAGCCCACCCTGATCCGCATGGCCCAAGAGGGCTGCGAACGGGTAGACGTCATGTGCCCGGGCTTCACCTCCGACTGTCTGGAAACCCTGGAGGAAATCGCCCAGGAAGCCCAACACGCCTTCATGGCGTCCGGCGGCAAGGCTTTTCACTACATCCCCTGCCTGAACGACGATCCCGCTTGGATCGAGGCCCTGGCCTCCATCGCCGAACAGCACCTGCAGGGCTGGCCGGTACAGGCCGGTGCTGCCGACGGTCCGGCGGCCCAGGCAGAAAGTCGCCTTCAGCGCGAGGCCGCCCTGCGCCTGGGCGCCAAGGATTGATGGGGCGGCGTTCGTCGCCCCACCGCGAAGCCGCTGAAGCGGCGGCTGATGCGGCGCAGGCCAGCCGATGTCGGCTCGACAAATGGTTGTGGGCGGCGCGGTTTTTCAAGACCCGTGCCCTGGCCCTGGAGGCCATCGACCGTCACCGCGTGTGGGTGGGTGGCCATGCCGCCAAGCCGTCCCGAGAGGTGCACCCGGGCGATGAGATCGAAATCCGAGAAAGCGGCGGGCTGGTGCGAACCGTGCGCGTGCTGGGCCTGAGCACCACCCGGGGCCCTGCGCCCGTGGCCCAAGCCCTGTATGCCGAAACCGAGGCCAGTCGCTTGGCACGGGAGGAAGCCCAGCGGCTGCGCCGCATGGGTGTGGAGCCCGCCCTCAGCCAGCCGGCAGGCCGCCCCACCAAACGCGACCGCCGCGAGCTCGGCAACTGGGACCGCTGGAGCGCCAGCTGGGACGACGCCAGCCCCTCTTGAATTGGCCGGCGGCGGCCCCATCTGACGGAGATCGGCCCGCGGGGCCGCCTGCACAGCGGGCGCCGGCCCACACCGCATGAAACCGACTGATCGCAGGTAGGGCCTGCTGATCGAATCCATTAAGCGCCAATCCACAAGACACCACATGAGCACCGCGCAAGAACCACAGGCTGGATCAGCCGCCGAACCCCTGGACCCCAGCGCTGCCGCCCCGCAGGCGGGCAGCGCACTGACGCCCGAACAGCAGCTGGCCGAGCTTCAAGCCCGGCACGCCGAGGTGTCGGACGCCTACCTCAGGGCCAAGGCCGAGGTGGAAAACATCCGCCGCCGCAGCGAAGAGGACATCAGCAAGGCGCGCAAGTTCGCCATCGAATCCTTTGCCGAGAGCCTGCTGCCGGTTCGAGACAGCCTGGAAGCGGCCACCGCCCTGACGGCGGCCACCCCCGAGCAGATGCTCGAAGGCGTCAACGCCACGCTGCGCCAGCTGGCCTCGGCGCTGGAGCGCAACAAGGTTCTGGAGATCAACCCGCCCGCGGGGACGAAGTTCGACCCGCATCACCACCAGGCCATCAGCATGGTGCCCGCCGAGCAGGAACCCAACACCGTGGTAACGGTGCTGCAAAAGGGTTACCTGATTGCGGACCGGGTCTTGCGGCCAGCACTGGTGACCGTGGCCGCACCACGTTGATCGGGGCTTGGGGGGCTTGAAACCCCCACGATTGACCCTACGTTCTATCCAGACTTGAATGACGCCGCCACGCGCGGCCACCCCCACACTAGGAGCCATCATGGGAAAGATCATCGGTATTGACCTGGGCACGACCAACTCGTGCGTCTCGGTCATGGAAGGCAACACCACTCGCGTGATCGAGAACAGCGAGGGCGCCCGCACCACGCCGTCGATCATCGCCTACCAAGAGGACGGTGAGATCCTGGTGGGCGCCTCGGCCAAGCGCCAAGCGGTCACCAATCCGCGCAACACCCTGTATGCCGTCAAGCGCCTGATCGGCCGCAAGTTCACGGAAAAAGAAGTTCAAAAGGACATCGACCTGATGCCCTACACCATCAGCGCGGCCGACAACGGGGACGCCTGGGTGGAGGTGCGCGGCAAGAAGCTGGCGCCGCCCCAGATCAGCGCCGAAGTGCTGCGCAAGATGAAGAAGACCGCCGAGGACTACCTGGGCGAGGAAGTCACCGAGGCGGTGATCACGGTCCCGGCCTACTTCAATGACAGCCAGCGCCAAGCCACCAAGGATGCCGGCCGCATCGCCGGTTTGGACGTCAAGCGCATCATCAACGAACCCACCGCAGCAGCCCTGGCCTTCGGCCTGGACAAGGGTGGCAAGGGCGACCGCAAGATCGCCGTTTATGACCTGGGTGGTGGCACCTTCGACATCTCCATCATCGAGATCGCCGATGTGGACGGTGAAATGCAGTTCGAGGTGCTGTCGACCAACGGCGACACCTTCCTGGGCGGCGAAGACTTCGACCAGCGCATCATCGACTACATCATCGCCGAGTTCAAAAAGGAACAAGGTGTTGACCTCACCAAGGACGTGCTGGCCCTGCAGCGCCTGAAGGAAGCAGCCGAAAAGGCCAAGATCGAGCTGTCCTCTTCATCGGGCACCGACGTCAACCTGCCCTACATCACGGCAGACGCCACCGGCCCCAAGCACCTGAACATCAAGCTCACCCGCGCCAAGCTGGAAAGCCTGGTGGACGAGCTCATCGAGCGCACCATCGACCCCTGCCGCACCGCCATCAAGGATGCGGGCGTGAAGGTCAGCGACATCGACGATGTGATCTTGGTCGGCGGCATGACCCGCATGCCCAAGGTCCAGGACAAGGTCAAGGAGTTCTTCGGCAAGGAGCCGCGCAAGGACGTCAACCCCGACGAGGCGGTGGCGGTGGGCGCAGCCATCCAGGGCCAGGTGCTGAGCGGTGACCGCAAGGACGTGCTGCTGCTGGACGTGACGCCGCTGAGCCTGGGCATTGAAACCCTGGGTGGCGTCATGACCAAGATGATCAAGAAGAACACGACCATCCCCACCAAGTTCGCCCAGACCTTCTCCACCGCCGACGACAACCAACCGGCGGTGACGATCAAGGTGTACCAAGGCGAGCGCGAGATGGCCACGGGCAACAAGTCTCTGGGCGAGTTCAACCTGGAAGGCATCCCGCCCGCCCCGCGTGGCACGCCCCAGATCGAGGTGACCTTCGACATCGATGCCAACGGCATCCTGCACGTGTCCGCCAAAGACAAGGGCACGGGCAAGGAGAACAAGATCACCATCAAGGCCAATTCTGGTTTGTCGGAAGACGAGATCCAGAAGATGGTCAAAGACGCCGAGCTCAACGCGGCCGAGGACAAGAAGAAGCTGGAGCTGGTGCAGGCCCGCAACAGCGCAGAGGCCATGGTGCACTCCGTCAAGAAGAGCCTGGGCGAGCACGGTGACAAGCTTGACGCGGGCGAGAAGGACAAGATCGAAGCCGCCGTGAAGGATCTGGAAGAAGCCCTCAAGGGTGAAGACAAGGCGGCCATCGAGTCCAAGACCGAAGCCCTGATGTCGGCCAGCCAGAAGTTGGGTGAGAAGGTCTATGCCGAGGCCCAGGCCGCTGCCGGAGCGGCGGGTGCCGCCGAAGCAGCAGCCGCCGCCGGCGCCGGAACAGCCCCTGGCGGCGCAACGGCCTCCAAGCCTGCCGATGACAATGTCGTCGACGCCGAGTTCAAGGAAGTCAAGAAGTGATGCCCTGGGGTGCGGCTCGGCCGACACCCCACGTGCCGCGTGAGGCCCGCCCCTAGCGGCGGCAGCCCACGCGGCTTTTGAGTTCATAGAGCCAGGAAACCCGATGGCCACCAAGCGCGATTACTACGAAGTGCTGGACGTTCCCAAGAACGCCAGCGATGAGGACATCAAGAAGGCCTATCGCAAGCTGGCGATGAAGTACCACCCTGACCGCAACCAGGGAGAAGGTGCGAAGAAGGCCGAGGAGAAGTTCAAGGAGGCCAAGGAGGCCTACGAGATGCTCTCCGACCCCAAGAAGCGTGCGGCCTACGACCAGTTCGGCCATGCGGGGGTCGACCCCAATATGGGCGGAGCCAGGGGCGGCCCGGGTGGTGAGGGCTTCGGTGGTTTTGCAGAGGCCTTCGGTGACATCTTTGGCGACATCTTTGGCGCACAGGGCGGCCGCCGTGGCGGTGGGCAACAGGTCTACCGAGGTTCAGACCTGTCCTACGCCACCGAGATCACCCTGGAAGAGGCCGCAGCAGGCAAGGACACCCAGATCCGCATTCCCAGCTGGGAAACCTGTGAAACCTGTCACGGCAGCGGCGCCAAGCCAGGCACCAGCCCCAAGGCCTGCACGGGCTGCAACGGCTCGGGTGCCGTCCACATGCGCCAGGGTTTCTTCAGCATCCAGCAAACCTGCCCCCAGTGCCGCGGCTCGGGCAAGATCATCCCCGACCCCTGCACCACCTGCAACGGCGCGGGCAAGCTCAAGAAGCAGAAGACCTTGGAGGTGCGCATCCCCGCGGGCATTGCCGAAGGCATGCGCATTCGCTCCGTGGGCAACGGTGAGCCCGGCGTCAATGGTGGCCCCCCTGGCGACCTGTACATCGAAATCCGGATCAAGGCCCACGACATCTTCGAGCGCGACGGCGACGACTTGCACTGCAGCGTGCCGGTATCGATGACCATGGCGGCCTTGGGCGGCACGATGGAGGTGCCCACCTTGGGTGGCAAGGCTGAAATTGACCTGCCCGAGGGAACGCAGCACGGCAAGACCTTCCGGCTGCGGGGCAAGGGCATCAAGGGTGTGCGCTCGGCCTATCCGGGCGACCTCTACTGTCACGTCAACGTGGAAACGCCGGTGAAGCTGACCGATGCTCAACGCAAGCTGCTGCGCGAACTGGACGAATCATTCCGCAGCGGGGGTGACAAGCACTCGCCCAACGCCAAGAGTTGGACGGATCGGGTTAAAGACCTGTTCAAGTAAGGCCGGCGCCCACGTGGAAGGCCCCGCAGGCTGGCGCGCTGCGCCGCGGCGGCCTCCTGTCACTTGACGATGGGTCAGTACTCGGCCCCCATACTGCCCGGGGCCAGGTTGTCAAACTTGGTGTTGGCCTTGATGAAGGCCAGCTTCACCGTGCCCACCGGGCCATTGCGCTGCTTGGCGATGATGACCTCGGCCACGCCGGGCTCCTTGCTGTTTTCTTTGTTGTAGTAGTCGTCCCGGTAGATGAACATGATGACGTCGGCATCCTGTTCAATGGCGCCCGACTCCCGAAGGTCGCTCATCATGGGCCGCTTGTCGTTGCGGGTTTCGACGCTGCGGTTGAGCTGGGACAGGGCCACCACGGGGCACTGCAGCTCCTTGGCCA
>RFPX01000001.1 GCA_009925955.1 Betaproteobacteria bacterium | reverse complement strand
CGATGCCGCCGACGGGTAATCGGCTGGTGAGAGCAGGGTGGCTTTACGAACTGGGGGCTTGGGCAGTGGCATGGGCAGTCAAATGCAAAAACAAAAAGGCCGCGGGGAAACCGCGGCCTTCGCAGGTGAAACTCGAATGAATCAGGGGGCAGGGCTTGCCTGTCATGAGCCCACTATACGGCAAAGCGTGCCGCCTGGAGGCCGGCTGCCCGGCGGCGCTCAGGCGGCTTTCTTGAGCGCCTTGACCGCCAGCAACACTTCGTCGACGTGACCGGCCACCTTGATGCCTCTCCACTCCTGCACCAGCACGCCCTGAGCGTTGATCAAGAAGGTGCTGCGCTCGATGCCCTTGACCTTCTTGCCGTACATGATCTTGTTCTTGACAACGCCAAACATGTGACAGAGCTTTTCTTCCGTGTCGGCGATCAGCTCGAAGGGCAGTTCCAGGTTCGCCTTGAACTTGTCGTGCGAGGCCATGTTGTCTCGTGAAACGCCGAACACCACGGCGCCGGCCTTCTTGAAGTCGGCATGCTTGTCGCGAAACTGCATGGCCTCGGTGGTGCAGCCGGGTGTGTTGTCCTTGGGATAGAAGTACAGCACGATGGCCTTGCCAGCAAAGGCCGACGGCGTGAACTTCACACCCCCCGTGGCAAGCGCGTCGATGTCCGGCAGGGTTTTGTTCAAGGCTGGCGTCATGATTCGGGCGGGTGCTTGAAAGTCAACCGAGGATTATAAAGGACCCCGATCAGGCCAGGATCAGGGCCGCCAGGACCGCTCGCCCCTCGCTGGCCAAGACATTGAAGGTTCGGCAGGCCGCCGCACTGTCCATGGCTTCGAACCCAACGCCGGCCTCCACCAAGGCGCGACGCAAGGCAGCCGCTGGAAAGCGCAGCCGGGGGCCCGTGCCCATGATCACCAATTCAGGTTTTAGGGCCAGCAAGGCCTCGAAATCGGCCGCCGTGAGGTCTTCAAACCGCGCCGGCGACCAAGGCTGAACGGCGCCGCGGTGTGGCACCAGTTGGCTGCCCTCGAAGGCCGTTTGGTGCACCCACAGGCGTGGCGCTTCCAGTCGGCTGATGAGGTTGGTGCCTTCCAGGCGGTCGGGTTGCATCTTCATGTGGTCAAATTCTAGGTTTCCTCTAGACCGAGCGCGCCTTCCGTGAACCCGATCGCCAAATCCAGCAAGCTGGCCAACGTCTGCTACGACATCCGTGGCCCGGTGCTGGACAAGGCCCGGCAGATGGAAGAAGAAGGGCAGAAGATCATCAAGCTCAACATCGGCAATCTGGCCGTGTTTGGCTTGGAGCCCCCCGATGAGATCGTGCAGGACATGATCCGCAACCTGGCCAACGCGGCGGGTTACACCGACAGCAAGGGGCTGTTTGCGCCGCGCAAGTCGGTCGTGCACTACACGCAGGAAAAGAACATCACCGGTGTCACGGTAGACGACGTCTACCTGGGCAATGGTGCTTCCGAGTTGATCGTGATGGCCCTCAACGGCCTTTTGGACAACGGAGACGAAATCCTGGTGCCCGCGCCCGACTACCCGTTGTGGACGGCCGCGGTGTCACTGTCGGGCGGCCAGCCGGTTCACTATCTGTGTGACGAGCAAAGCGACTGGATGCCCGACCTGGAGGACATCAAGCGCAAGATCACGCCACGCACCAAGGGCATCGTGGTCATCAATCCCAACAACCCCACCGGTGCGCTGTACCCCGATGAGGTGTTGCAGGGGATTGTGGAGTTGGCCCGCCAGCACCAGCTGATCGTCTTTGCCGACGAGATCTACGACAAGACCTTGTACGACGGCCACAGCCACACGAGCATCGCCTCCTTGGCCGACGATGTGCTGTTTCTCACCTTCAACGGTTTGAGCAAGAACTACCGCAGCTGCGGCTACCGCGCCGGTTGGATGGTGGTGTCGGGCCACAAGAAGCGCGCCAAGGACTACATCGAAGGGCTGAACATGCTGGCCTCCATGCGCCTGTGTTCCAACACGCCCGGACAATTGGCGATCCAAACGGCGCTGGGGGGCTACCAAAGCATCAAGGACCTGGTGGCACCTGGTGGGCGCCTGTGCCGCCAGCGTGACTTGGCGCACAAGCTGCTCACCGAGATCCCCGGTGTGAGCTGTGTCAAGCCCAAGGCGGCGCTGTACATGTTCCCTCGGCTGGATCCCAAGCTCTACCCGATTACAGATGACCAGCAATTCGCATACGACCTCTTGGCGCAGGAGAAGGTGCTCATCGTGCAGGGGACCGGCTTCAACTGGCCCCGTCCCGATCATTTCCGCCTGGTGTTCCTGCCCAACGCAGACGATTTGACCGAGGCCGTGGGACGCATCGCACGGTTCCTGGACCATTACAGGCGGCGCCACGCCTGAGCGTGCGCTGCAGTGGCTGCGCCATGCAGCCTGAGGTGTTGAAAGATGAAGCCAATCAAAGTCGCCCTCTTGGGCATTGGAACGGTGGGGCGTGGCACGTTTGAGGTGCTGGCCCGCAACCAGGAGGAAATCCGCCGGCGTGCCGGGCGTGGGATCGAGGTGGTGGTGGTCGCCGACCTGGACACCGCGCGCGCCCAAGAGGTGGTCCAAGGCCGTGCCGAGGTGCTGGCCGATGCCCGTGAGGCCATCCAACGGCCCGACATCGACATCGTCGTGGAATTGATCGGCGGCTATGGCATCGCCCGGACCCTGGTGTTGGAGGCCATCGCGGCCGGCAAGCACGTGGTCACCGCCAACAAGGCGCTGTTGGCTGTTCATGGCTCGGAGATCTTCTCCGCCGCTCAAGAGCGGGGCGTCACCGTCGCCTTTGAAGCCGCCGTGGCGGGTGGCATCCCCATCATCAAGTCCCTGCGTGAAGGCTTGACGGCCAACCGCATCCAATGGATTGCCGGGATCATCAACGGCACCACCAACTTCATCCTGTCCGAGATGCGCGACAAGGGATTGGATTTCGGTGTGGTGCTGGCCGAGGCCCAGCGACTGGGCTATGCCGAGGCAGACCCCACCTTCGACATCGAGGGTGTGGACGCGGCGCACAAGGCCACGCTGCTGGCTTCCCTGGCCTTTGGGGTGCCCGTCCGGTTCGACCGGGCGCATGTGGAGGGCATTACGCAGCTGCAGGCCACCGACATCCGCTACGCCGAACAGCTGGGCTACCGCATCAAGTTGTTGGGCATCACCCGGCGCCGCGATGATGTGGGCGGCATCGAGCTGCGCGTGCACCCCACCCTGGTGCCGGCCAAGCGTCTGATCGCGAACGTGGAGGGGGCCATGAACGCCGTGGTGGTGCAGGGCGATGCCGTGGGCACCACGCTGTACTACGGCAAGGGCGCAGGAGCAGAGCCCACCGCGTCGGCGGTGATCGCCGATTTGGTGGACATCACCCGACTGCACACGGCCGACCACGGACACCGCGTGCCCTACCTGGCTTTCCAGCCGGGCGCGCTCGCCGACACCCCAGTCCTGGACATGGACCAGGTCGTCACGTCCTTCTACCTGCGATTGGTGGTCGCTGACCGCGCCGGCGTGCTGGCGCAGATCACCAGCCTCTTGGCTTCTCACGACATCTCCATTGATGCGGTGTTGCAGCGTGAGTCTGCTGAAGGAGAGAAGCAGACCGACCTGATCATCCTGACCCACAGCACCACGGAAGGCCGCATGAATGGCGCGCTGCAGAAGATGCAGTCGCTGACCAGTGTGTTGGCGCCCATCGTGAGGCTGCGCAAGGAAGAGTTGGCCTGATGCGCTACCTGAGCACCCGCGGCCACCCGGGCCGTAAGCGTTTTTCCGAGATCTTGCTCGAGGGCTTGGCCCCTGATGGTGGCCTGTACCTGCCGGAGCAGTACCCGCAGATCGACCGAGCGGGTTTGGCCGATCTGCGTGCCGTTTGGCGCGAACAGGGCTACGCGGAGTTGGCTTTTCGCCTGTTGTCGCTGTACGTGGACGACATTCCCGCTCAGGACCTGCGGGCCATGTGTGGCCGGGCCTACAACGAAGCGGTGTTCGGCACGCCCGCCATCGTGCCACTCAAGCCGCTGGAGGGCGGGCTGCAGTTGCAAGCCTTGTCCAACGGTCCCACGCTGGCCTTCAAGGACATGGCCATGCAGCTGTTGGGCCAGTTGTTCGAGTACGAGTTGGGGCGGCGCTCACAGGTCCTGAACATCCTGGGGGCCACCAGTGGCGATACCGGCAGCGCAGCCGAGTACGCGATGAAGGGCAAGAAGGGCGTCAAGGTGTTCATGCTCAGCCCGCACAACCGGATGAGCCCCTTTCAGCAGGCACAGATGTTCAGCCTGCAGGACGCCAACATCCACAACATTGCCATTGAGGGTGTGTTCGACGACTGTCAGGACATCGTCAAGGCCGTCTCCAATGACCTGGGCTTCAAGGCGCACTGGCACATCGGCACCGTCAACTCCATCAACTGGGCGCGTTTGCTGGCGCAGGTGGTGTACTACTTTGCGGGCTACTTTCAGGCCACACAGTCCGATGAAGAGCGGGTCAGCTTCGCGGTGCCCTCGGGCAATTTCGGCAACATCTGCGCGGGCCATGTGGCACGCATGATGGGGCTGCCCATCGCACGCCTGGTGTGCGCCACCAACGAGAACGACGTGCTCGATGAGTTCTTCCGAACCGGAACCTATCGGGTGCGCAAGACGGCCGAGACCCACGAGACGTCCAGCCCGTCGATGGACATCAGCAAGGCGAGCAATTTCGAGCGCTTCGTGTTCGACCTCCTCGGCCGGGACGGCCCGCGTACCCGGGCGCTGTTTGGTGAGCAGGTGGAGAAGCAGGGATTCTTCCGCCTGTCCGACACCGAGTTCCAACAGATTGGCCACTACGGTTTTGTATCGGGTGCCAGCACCCACGCCAATCGGCTGGAAACCATACGTGACACCCACCGCCGCTTCGGCGTGATGATTGACACCCACACGGCCGACGGCCTTAAGGTGGCACGCCAATGGACCGAGCCTGGTGTGCCCATGCTGGTCCTGGAGACGGCCTTGCCGGCAAAGTTTGCCCAGACGCTGGTCGAGGCCCTGGGTCTTGAGCCGGAGCGTCCTGCAGCGCTCCAGGGGATTGAAGCGTTGCCCAAGCGATTCACCGTATTGCCCGCCGATGTGGCGCGGGTCAAGGCCTACATCGAGGCCCATGCCTGATGCCCTCGGAGTGTCCAGCGTGCACCGGAACCCTTCTCAAGCCTGAACCACGCTGCGTTGAATGAAGCCCGCTGCTGACCTGATGAGTTTGGAAGACGCGCTGCAGCGGCTGAGCCGCGGCGCACAAGCGGCCTTGATCCGCGACGTGCAGGCTGTGAGCCTGCTCGAAGCCTGGAACCGTGTCCTGGCCCAGCCGATCCGATCCTTGATCGACGTGCCACCGCAGGACAACACCTCCATGGACGGTTACGCCCTGAGGGCCGCGGATGTGCCCGAGCCTGGAACCCGGCTGCCGGTGAGCCAACGCATCCCCGCCGGCCAGGTTGGTTCGGCGCTTGAGCCGGGCACCGCCGCCCGCATCTTTACTGGGGCACAACTGCCCCCCGGCGCGGATGCTGTGGTGATGCAGGAGCAGTGCGAGGCCGTTGCCGCCGGCGATGGCCAAGGCTTGGGCTCGGTGGTGGTGAAGGTGTCGCCCCAGTTGGGCCAGTGGGTGCGCCGCAGGGCCGAGGATGTGCAGGCCGACTCGGTGGTCTTGACCGCTGGTACCCGCATGACACCGCAGGCCATGGGCTTGGCCGCGTCGGTGGGTTGTGCGGAGGTGGTGGTGGTGCGGCGGCCCCGTGTGGCCTTGTTTTCCACGGGCGACGAATTGGTCATGCCGGGCGAGGTGAGCCCGCAGCAACTGCGCCCGGGCGCCATCTACAACTCCAACCGTTACACGCTGCGTGGTTTGTTGTTGGCCGCGGGCTGTGACGTCACCGATTTGGGCATCGTGCCCGATCGCCTGGAGGCCACGCGCGCTGCCCTGCGACAGGCTGCTGATGGGCATGACCTGATCCTGACCTCGGGTGGCGTTTCCGTGGGGGAGGAAGACCACATCAAGCCGGCGGTGCAGGCGCAGGGGCGCCTGGAGCTGTGGCAGATGGGCATCAAGCCTGGCAAGCCCCTGGCTTTTGGCTCGGTCCGCACCAGCGGTCAGCGGGAATGCCTGTTCGTGGGGCTGCCGGGCAACCCGGTGTCCAGCTTCATCACCTTTGTCCTGGCGGTGGCACCGTTGCTCCGGGTCTTGCAGGGAATGCCGGCCCAGTCCTTCAAGCCGCAGATGCTGCGCGCAGACTTCAGCTGGCCGCGGCCCGATCGGCGCCGAGAGTTTCTGCGCGCACGGCTGAACGGGCAGGGTGGGGTGGAGCTTTTCCCCAACCAGAGCTCGGGTGTGCTGACCTCGGCGGTTTGGGCCGACGGACTGGTCGACAATCCGGCTGGTACGACCATCGAGCAGGGGCAGATGGTGCGGTTCCTGTCCTTTGCAGACCTCCTGTCCGCTTGAGTTCCCTCAGCAGCCCCCGAAACCGGCCATGAACCTGACCATCCGCTACTTCGCTTCACTGCGCGAAGCCCTCGGGGAACGCCAAGAACTCCAGGGCTTGTCGGCCCCTTTGACGGTCGCCCAATTGCGCGAAGTCCTGATCCAGTGCAGCCCTGCCCACGCCCAAGCCCTGCAAAAGGGGCGGGCGGTGCGTTGTGCGGTCAACCAGGTCATGGCCTCCGAGGATGGCGTTGTTCCCGATGGCGCTGAGGTGGCGTTCTTTCCACCGGTCACGGGAGGCTGACGTGGGCGCACCGCGGGTGGTGATTCAAACCGAGGACTTCGACCTGTCGCGTGAAGTGCAGGCCCTGCACCAAGATGACCTGGGTGTGGGGGCGGTGACGAGCTTTGTGGGCACGGTTCGAGACCGCTTGGGGTCTGCACCGGCTGAGCCCGGCGGGTCGATTGCGCTTTTGGAGCTTGAGCACTATCCCGGGATGACCGAATCGTCCATCGAGTCCATGATTGACCAGGCGTTTGCCCGCTTTGATATCCGGGCCGTTCGGGTGATCCACCGGGTTGGGGCGCTGGAGCCGGGTGCGCAGATTGTCCTGGTGGCCGTGGCGTCGGCCCACCGGGGTGAATCGTTCAAGGCCTGTGAGTTTTTGATGGACTACCTCAAGACGCAGGCCCCCTTCTGGAAGAAGGAACACACACCGCAGGGCGCGCGCTGGGTGGATGCCCGCGTGAGCGACGATCAAGCGCTGGCCCGCTGGGGTATCTCGGCCGGCAACGCAGCCTGAGAGATCTGCGCGGCTTCGACCGCGCTACGGCAGGCCCTGGTGGGGCGCGGCCCCACATCCTCAGTTCAGCAGGCGCGGCGCAGGCGAGGGCTCGCTGGGGACCGGCGCCTGCGCAGCAGGGGGCGCCACCAATCCCCACTCCGACTGCACCAGCGCCTGCTCGACCAGGGACAGCAGGTTGTGCAACAGGTCGGCCGTCAGGGTCAGGGACAAGTCCCGCTGTTGGGCATCGCGCCACACGACGGTCACCTGGCCCGACGCACCCTGTCGAATGTCGACCGCGGCCACCAGCAGGGGCTGTTCGCCCAGCGGGCGCTCGGCGGCGCTGTCATCGAAAGGCGAGGCAAAGTCACCAGCCTGTTTGGCTTGGTCACGCATGCTCTGCGTCACCATGTCACGGGCCTCCGGCAGTATGGTGGCGCCGCGCGAGGCCATGCCCAGGGATGCCGCGTTGGCCGTGTTTTGCATCGGCTGCCACAGCCGCGCCATCAGGCGCCGTGTCAACCAGAGCTCGAAGAGCCGATCGTCGCGGGTTCTCACCCGCAACAGCAGGCGGTCCTGATCGGTCTGGTAGACCACGGAGAGTTGGTGGATGGACATGGCCCGATTGTGCCCAAGGGTGGGCGGCCCTTGAATTTCCCGGTCCTCACACCACATGTGAGGAATCAAGGAGTGCAACATGCGTTTGGACAAGCTCACCACAACCCTGCAACACGCCCTGCAGGACGCCCAAAGCCTGGCGGTGACCCGCGAGCATCCGTACATCGAGCCGGTCCACCTGTTGCTGGCCTTGTTGGTCCAGGCCGACGGTCCTCGTTCCCTGCTGGAGCGCGCCGGTGCCAACGTGGGCGCACTCAAGACGGCAGCGGATACGGCCCTGGCGGCCTTGCCACAGGTTCAGGGAGGGCAGGTCCAGGTTGGCCGTGATCTGGTGCAGTTGTTTCAGCAGGCCGAGAAGGAAGCGTCGCAGCGGGGTGACCAGTTCATCGCCAGCGAAATGCTGCTGCTGGCACTTGCCGATTCCAAGGCCGACCTCGGCGCGGTGGTGCGGGGCCACGGGCTGACCCGCAAGGCCCTGGAAGCGGCGATCCGCGCTGTTCGCGGTGACCAAAAGGTGGATTCGGCTGAGGCAGAAGGTCAGCGCGAGGCGCTCAAGAAGTTCACGCTGGACCTGACCGAGCGGGCGCGCATGGGAAAGCTCGACCCTGTGATTGGCCGCGATGACGAGATTCGCCGAGCCATCCAGGTGCTGCAGCGCCGCAGCAAGAACAACCCCGTGCTCATCGGCGAGCCGGGCGTGGGCAAGACGGCGATTGTGGAGGGGCTGGCACAGCGCATCGTCAATGGGGAAGTACCGGACACCCTGCGCGACAAGCGGGTCCTGGTCTTGGACATGGCGGGCTTGTTGGCCGGCGCCAAGTTCCGTGGCGAGTTTGAGGAGCGGCTCAAGGCCGTGCTCAAGGAGGTGGCCGCCGACGAAGGCCGCATCATCCTGTTCATCGATGAGATCCACACCATGGTGGGCGCCGGGAAGGCCGAAGGGGCCATCGATGCGGGCAACATGCTCAAGCCTGCCCTGGCCCGCGGCGAACTGCATTGCATTGGCGCCACCACACTGGACGAGTACCGCAAGCATGTGGAGAAGGACGCCGCATTGGAGCGGCGATTCCAGAAGGTGCTGGTCGACGAGCCCTCGGTGGAGGCCACCATCGCCATCCTTCGTGGTTTGCAAGAGCGCTACGAGGTGCACCACGGCGTTGAAATCACCGATCCCGCCATCGTGGCGGCAGCCGAGCTTTCCCATCGCTACATCACCGACCGGTTCCTGCCCGACAAGGCCATCGACCTGATCGACGAGGCTGCTGCCAAGATCAAGATTGAGATCGACTCCAAGCCTGAAGTCATGGACAAGCTCGACCGGCGCCTCATCCAGCTGAAGATCGAACGGGAGGCGGTCAAGAAGGAAAAGGACGAAGCCTCCAAGAAGCGCCTGGCCCTAATCGAGGAGGAAATCGGCAAATTGGGCCGCGAGTATGCGGACCTGGAAGAGGTCTGGAAGGTGGAGAAGGCGGCGGCGCAAGGATCGGCGCAGGTCAAGGAAGAGATCGATCGGATTCGCCACCAGATCGAGGAACTCAAGCGCAAGGGCGACTTCAACAAGGTGGCCGAACTGCAGTACGGCAAGCTGCCGGATTTGGAAAAGCGGCTACAAGCCGCACAGGCCAAGGAATCCGGCAAGGGTGAGGGCGACAAGCGCCCGCGCTTGTTGCGCACCTTGGTGGGTGCTGAAGAGATTGCCGAGGTGGTGGCGCGCGCCACCGGCATTCCGGTGAGCAAGCTCATGCAGGGCGAGCGCGACAAGCTCCTGCACATGGAAGAGCGCCTGCACGAGCGGGTGGTGGGTCAGGACGAGGCGATCGTCTCGGTGGCCGACGCCATCCGGCGCTCACGAGCAGGGCTCTCGGACCCCAACCGGCCTCTGGGGTCCTTCTTGTTCTTGGGACCCACGGGGGTTGGCAAGACCGAGCTTTGCAAGGCCCTGGCCGGCTTCTTGTTCGACAGCGACGACCACATGGTGCGCATCGACATGAGCGAGTTCATGGAAAAGCACTCGGTGAGCCGACTCATCGGCGCGCCGCCGGGCTACGTGGGCTATGAAGAGGGTGGCACCCTGACCGAGGCCGTGCGGCGAAAGCCCTACAGCGTGCTGCTTCTGGATGAGGTGGAAAAGGCCCATCCCGATGTGTTCAATGTGTTGTTGCAGGTGCTCGACGACGGGCGCCTGACCGATGGTCAGGGACGCACCGTGGACTTCAAGAACACCGTCATCATCATGACCAGCAACCTGGGCTCGCACCGCATCATGGACATGGCCGGCCAAGATGCCGAGCTGATTCGTGAAGCCGTTTGGGCCGAGGTCAAGGCCCACTTCCGCCCCGAGTTCCTCAATCGGATCGACGAGACCGTGGTGTTTCATGCCTTGCAGGCTCAACACATCGAGTCCATTGCGCGCATCCAGTTGCGCCTGTTGGAGAGCCGATTGGAAAAGATGGAGATCAAGCTCGATGTGTCCGCGGCTGCCCTGGCCGAGATTGCCAAAGTCGGCTTTGACCCGGTGTTCGGTGCACGGCCATTGAAGCGGGCCATTCAGCAGCGCATCGAGAACCCCGTGGCCAAACTCATTCTGCAGGGCCGCTTTGGGCCGAAGGATGTGATACCGGTGGACGTTCAGGAAGGGGCCTTTGTTTTCGAGCGTGTGGTTCATTGAACAGCCCTCCTAGAATCGGCCGATGGGAGACGATGACGTGAGCGGCGCGGAGCCGCCGGTGGTGGTCGTTGGGGCCGGTTTGGCCGGCCTGACGACCGCGCTGCACCTGGCCGACCACGTACCTGTCGTGGTGCTGGCCAAGCGCAGTCTTGGCGAGGCGGCCACCGCTTGGGCCCAGGGCGGCATCGTGGGCGTCCTGGGGGCCGATGACAGCATCGAGTCCCATGTGCGTGATACCCAGGATGCCGGTGCCGGCCTCGTGGATGAGCACACGGCACGCTTCATCGCCGAGAACAGTGAGCGGGCCATTCGTTGGCTGGTGGACCAAGGTGTGGCCTTTTCCGAAGACCCGGATGGCCCATTGGGACTGCACCTGACCAAGGAAGGCGGGCACGCCGTGCGGCGCATCGCCCACGCTGCGGACGCCACCGGCCAGGCCATACACCAAGCGCTGCTTCAGGCTGCGCAGCGCCACCCCCGCATCACGCTGCTGGAGCGGTGGATGGCGGTGGACCTCATCACCTCCCGCTTGCTCAAGCGCCAGGAACCGGCACGCTGCTATGGGGTCTACGCCCTGGACATCGAGGCTGACCGGGTGCGGACCCTGCCGGCACGGGCCGTGGTTCTGGCCTGCGGCGGCGTGGGCAAGGTGTACCGTTACACCAGCAACCCCGACACCGCCACGGGCGACGGCATTGCCATGGCGTGGCGGGCGGGCTGTCGCGTGGGCAACATGGAGTTCATCCAATTCCATCCGACGTGCCTGTACCACCCGCAAGAGCGCAGCTTCCTGATCACGGAAGCGCTGCGCGGTGAAGGTGCCTTCCTAAAGGTGCCCGGCCTGCAGGGCGAGGCGGCGCGCTTCATGCACCGCCATGATGAGCGGGCGGAGTTGGCACCACGCGATATCGTGGCGCGGGCCATCGACTTCGAGATGAAGAAGCACGGGGTGGACCATGTGTGGTTGGACGCCACCCACCTCGGCGAGGACTTTCTAAAGTCGCACTTTCCCACCATCCATGCCCGCTGCTTGGGTTTGGGCATCGACATCGCGCGCCAACCCATTCCGGTGGTGCCGGCGGCGCACTACACCTGTGGCGGAGTGGTCACCGACCTCCAAGGGCGGACCGATCTACCGGGCCTCTATGCGGTCGGAGAGGCGACTTACACCGGGCTGCATGGCGCCAACCGCTTGGCCAGCAATTCTCTGTTGGAGTGCGTTGTGTTGGGCCAGACCTGCGCCAGCGCCATCGGCCGAGGGGAAACAGCGGCGATGGCCGTCTTGCCACCGTGGGACGAAAGCCAAGTGGCCGATGCCGACGAGCAGGTGGTGATCGCCCACAACTGGGATGAACTGCGGCTGATGATGTGGAACTATGTGGGTATCGTGCGCACGACCAAGCGGCTGGAGCGGGCCCGCCACCGCATCGCCTTGTTGCGCTCGGAGATCCACGAGTACTACGCGCACTTCCGCGTCAACCGTGATCTGCTGGAATTGCGTAACTTGGTGGACTGCGCCGATCTCATCGTGCGCTCAGCGCTGTCACGGCAGGAAAGCCGGGGGCTGCACTACAGCCGAGATTACCCGCACACCTTGCCAGTGAGTTTCCCCACCATCCTCGTTCGCCAGGAGCGCGAGCGCCCCATCGGCACCCCTTCAGAGCGTTGAGCGCACCCGCATCGAGAAATCGATCGCGCGGATGTCCTTGGTGAGTTTGCCGATGGAAATGCGGTCCACGCCGGTGGCGGCGATGTCGCGCAGCTGCGCCAGCGTGACGCCCCCCGAAACCTCCAGGAGCGCCCGGCCGGCCGTGATCCGCACCGCCTCGCGCATGTCGGCCAAAGAGAAGTTGTCGATCAGGATGCTTTGGGCTCCGGCGGCCAAGGCCTGCTGCAATTCGTCCAGGCTTTCCACTTCGATCTGGATGTCCACGCCGCTGTTGAGCGACTGCGCCTGCTGCATCACCGGGGCGATGCCGCCGGCGGCCGCGATGTGGTTCTCCTTGATCAGGATCCCATGCCACAGGGCCAAGCGTTGGTTGGCTCCGCCACCCACACGCACCGCGTACTTCTGAGCCTGGCGCAGACCCGGTATCGTCTTGCGCGTGTCCAAGACCACGCAGCCGCGCGGGTTGGGGGAGGCACCCGCAATGGCCTGAACATGCAGCCGTGCGACGCTGGCCGTGGCCGACAGCAGTTGCAAGAAGTTCAGCCCGGGGCGTTCGGCTGCCAGCAGAGCACGCGCCTGTGCATGAAGCGTGCACACCACGGTGTCGGCCTGCATGTCTTGGCCTTCGTCGTAGCGCCAATCGATCTTGGCCTGTTTGTCTAAGGTGCGCAGGCAGGCTTCAAACCAGGCCTGGCCGCACAAGACGGCGGATTCGCGCACCCGCACATCGGCCACCACGCGGCGGCTTGCCGGGATCAGCAGGCCTGTCCAGTCGCAGGTGCCATAGTCCTCCAACAAGGCGTCTCGGACGTTGCGTTCCCGCGCCTGCTCCAGGGATTCGTTGTAGTCGAACATGGTTTCAGGCCGCACCGATGTGGCGCACCAGCCCCGTGGCCGATGCCTTGGGCGGGCTGGATGCGATCGCTTGTTGGGCGGTGAAGTCAAGCATGCGGTCGATGCAGCGCCGGGCCCGATCTCGAATGGGCTGGGCCACCTCAATCTCGCCGTACCCCGTTTCGAGGCTGTGCACCAGTCCCTGCAGGCCGTTCATGGCCATCCAGGGGCAGTGCGCGCAGCTCTTGCAGGTGGCGCTTTGACCAGCCGTGGGCGCCTCGATCAGCCGCTTGCCCGGGGCGAGCTGGCGCATGCGGTGCAGGATGCCATTGTCGGTGGCCACGATGAAGGTCTCGGCAGGGTCCTCCACCACGGCCTTGAGCAGGCGGCTGGTCGAGCCCACCACGTCGGCCTGTGCCACCACGGAGGCCGGGCTTTCAGGATGCACGAGCACACGGGCCCCTGGATGCTCGCGCTTGAGCAGTTCCAGCTCCACGCCCTTGAATTCGTCGTGAACGATGCAGGCCCCATTCCACAGGAGCATGTCCGCGCCCGTCTGGTCTTGGATGTAGCGCCCCAGATGCTGGTCGGGTGCCCACAAGATCTTGCGACCCTGCTGCTGCAGGTGGCGCACGATGTCGATGGCACAGGCGCTGGTCACCATCCAGTCGGCCCGTGCCTTCACCGCCGCGCTGGTGTTGGCATACACCACCACAGCCCGGTCGGGGTGCGCATCACAGAAGGCGGCAAAGTCGTCTGCGGGACAGCCCAGGTCCAGGGAACAGGTGGCCTCCAGGTCGGGCATCAGCACGCGCTTGTCTGGGCTGAGGATCTTGGCGGTTTCGCCCATGAAGCGAACCCCTGCCACCAGCAGCGTCCGCGCAGGATGGTCTCGGCCAAAACGGGCCATCTCCAACGAGTCTGCGACGCAGCCGCCGGTCTCCAGGGCCAGGTCTTGTATGTCGGCGTCCACGTAGTAGTGGGCCACCAGCACGGCCTGATGCGCGTGCAGCAGCTCACGGACGCGCTGGCGCATCGCTTGCCGCTGGGCAGCATCCAGGGCAGGGGGCACCTTGGCCCAGGCCTGGGCCGTGCAGCTGCTGCCCGCCGAATCGGCGAGGCGGTAATCGAAGAGAACGTTTTCGGTCATGGCCGTTTGGGGGAAGGACCGGTACTGTACGCCCCTGGCGCCAAGCCTGCCGTGCTGGCTTAGGATTGGGGCATGAACACCGCAAGCGCTCCGGCCGCAGGCTCAGGGGCTCCACCAGACTCTGGCCGTTCACAGGATGTGGAGACCATCGGCTTGGTGGGGTTGGCCCACGGCACCTCCCACTTCTTCCACCTGCTCCTGCCCCCCTTGTTTCCCTTGTTGGCAGCCGAACACGGTTTCAGCTACGCCGAGTTGGGGCTCTTGGTGACGGTCTTTTTTGTCATTTCCGGTGTGGGTCAGGCCTTGGCGGGCTTTGTGGTCGACCGGGTGGGGGCTTGGCCGGTGCTGATGGGGGCCATGGGCAGCTTTGCCTTGGCGGCAGTGGCCGCCGCAGGTGCCCAGGACTATGCCGGGTTCATGTTGGCTGCAGCCCTGGCCGGCGTGGGCAATGCGCCGTTTCACCCGGCGGACTTTTCCATCCTGAACCAGCGGGTGTCGCCTTCTCGCCTGGGGCACGCCTTCTCCGTGCACGGGATCAGCGGCAACTTGGGTTGGGCCGCGGCTCCCTTGGTGATTGCGGGGGTGGCTGCCGCCACGGGCTCCTGGCGGTGGTCGATGCTGGTTTGCGCCTTGTGGGCGTGTGCAGTGGCGGCCCTGCTGTGGTGGCGATCGGCTGCGCTGAGGCCGAAACCACCATCGGTGGTGCGATCAGCACCAACGGGCACGCCGGCTGCACCACAGCAGACCGCACCCGCATCGGCTTTGGATTTCCTGCGCCTGCCGTCGGTGTGGGTGTGCTTTTCCTTCTTCTTCTGGAGCACCTGTTCGCTGGCGGCGGTGCAAAGTTTCTTGGGGCCCGCCATGGGCCGGCTGTATGAGGAGCCCCTGGGCTGGTTGGCCTTGATGATCACGGGCTACATGGTGGCCAGTGCGGTGGGCATGGTCATGGGCGGATTCGTGGTCAAGTCGTCGCCGCGCCTGGAGCGCAACATTGCGCTGGCCATGGGGATGTCGGCGGCCCTGCTGGTGTTGGCGGGTTCAGGGTGGCTGCCAGCCTTGCTCAGCGGGCTGCTCGTAGCGCTGGCCGGGCTGGGGACCGGCTTGGCCGGCCCATCGCGGGACATGCTGATTCGCAAGGCTGCTCCGCCGGGGGCCACGGGTCGGGTCTATGGAACGGTGTACTCCGGCCTGGATGTGGGCTTTGCAGTGGCAGCGCCCGTGTTTGGATGGCTGCTGGACCACGGCGGCTCCAGCAGCTTGTTCGTGGGCGCGGCCTTGGCCCTGTGTTTGGGGGTGGCCTCAGCCACTTGGGTCGGCAAACGCCTGCACCAGGCGCCACCCTTGGCCACCGGGTCTGCGTCGTGAGCGCGGGCCAGGCTCCGTCCGGCTTCGCCGGCATCGACTCCCGGCCTGATGGGGCAAAGCCCCGTCCGGGCGGGCATGTGATCGTGGAGGCGCTCATCGAGCAGGGCGTGGACACGGTCTTCGGCGTGCCCGGCGAAAGTTTCCTGGCGGCACTCGACGGGTTTCATGCCCACCAGGCCCGCATCCGCTTCGTGGCCTGTCGGCAGGAGGGCGGTGCGGCCTTCATGGCCGAGGCGCACGGGAAGCTGACCGGCCGCCCGGGTGTGTGCATGGTCACCCGGGGGCCGGGCGCCACCAACGCCTCCATCGGCATCCACACCGCGTTCCAGGACAGCACGCCCCTGGTGGTGATCGTGGGTCAGGTGGGTGCTGAGTTTCGCGACCGCGAGGCCTTTCAGGAACTCGACTACCGACAGTTCTTTGGGCCTGGAACCTTGGGTATGGCCAAATGGGCTGCCGAGGTGGGTGACGCCGCTCGCCTGCCGGAGTACATCGCCCGGGCTTTCCACACCGCGCTGCAGGGGCGGCCCGGCCCGGTGGTGCTGGCGGTGCCCGAAGACGTGATGTCGGGCATGACCGAGGCCGCCGTGCTGCCTCGCGTCGAACCGGTGCGCACCGTACACCGTACCCGCCGCTGCAGACCTGGCGCGCTGGCGCAGTCTGCTGGAGGCCGCGCAGCGTCCCTTGATGTTGGTCGGTGGCAGCGGCTGGACACCGCGCAGCGCGCTCGCTTTGGAGCAATTCGCCCAGTCCTGGAACCTGCCTGTGTCTTGCGGTCTTCGGTTTCAGGACACGTTCGACAACCGACATCCCTTGTACGTGGGCGACGCTGGCATTGGCATCAACCCAGCACTGGCCGAGCGCATCCGGCAGGCCGACCTGGTGATGGCACTGGGGTTGCGGCTGGGCGAGATGACCACCAGCGGCTACACGCTGCTGCAGGCACCCAGGCCCCAACAGCGGCTGGTGCACCTGCACCCTGGTGCCGAGGAATTGGGCCGCGTCTACGCGGCCGACGTCCTGCTGCAGGCTTGCCTGTCCAGCATGGACGAGGTGCTGGCCGGCTTGGGCATGCCCACCACACCACCCACGTGGTCCACCTGGACGGCAGCAGCCGTGGCCGACTACGCTCGCAACCGAGAACACACGCCGGTGGAGCCCATGGACCTGGCGGTGGTGGTGAAGACACTGGAGCGCCTGGCACCGGCGGACACCGTGTACACCAACGGCGCCGGTAACTACTCGGGTTGGCTGCACCGATATCTGCGCTACCCCGGCCTGGCCCACACGGGCAAAACGCAGCTGGCCCCCACCTCGGGCGCCATGGGTTACGGCCTGCCCGCAGCGGTGGCCGCTTCGCTGACACAGCCGGGCCGGGTGGTCATCAACCTGGCGGGCGACGGTGACTTCCTGATGAACGGGCAGGAAATGGCCACGGCCACCGGATACGGAGCCGGCCGGGACGGCGCGCCCCTCATCAGCATCGTGGTCGACAACGGCACCTACGGCACGATCCGCATGCACCAGGAGCGCGAGTTTCCGGGGCGTGTCAGCGGCAGCGACCTCTACAACCCCGATTTCGCCGCCTTGGCGCGGGCCTATGGATGGGCTGCCGAGCGGGTCACGCGCACCGAGGAGTTCGAGCCGGCGTTTGTGAGGGCTTTGCGCCACGCGGGGCCAAGCCTGATTCACCTGCAGTTGCCCACCGACGTGATCACCTCGCGGACCACGCTGCAGGCCATCCGTGCAGCGGCCTTGAAGCGTCACGCGGGCAACTGAGCAGGTTCGGGCTGGGCGAGGCCCGCGGGCCTCTACAATCCGATCCGTTCGGGGTGTAGCGCAGTCTGGTAGCGCATCTGCTTTGGGAGCAGAGGGTCGGAGGTTCGAATCCTCTCGCCCCGACCACTGGTCACTTTGGGGGCAGGCGAATCGCGCCGTCCAGCCGGATGACCTCGCCGTTGAGCATGTCGTTCTCAATGATGTGCCGGGCCAGCCGGGCGTAGTCCTGGGGCGTACCCAAGCGGCTGGGGAAGGGAACACCGGCAGCCAAGGCGTCCTGCACCTCCTGCGGCATGCCGAACAACATCGGGGTGCCAAAGATGCCGGGTGCGATGGTCATGTTGCGGATGCCGTTGCGGGCCAGGTCACGTGCGATGGGCAACGTCATGCCCACGATGCCACCCTTCGAAGCCGAGTAGGCGGCTTGGCCGATCTGGCCGTCGTAAGCGGCCACGCTGGCGGTGCTGATCAAGACCCCGCGCTCACCCGTGGGTTCGGGTTCGTTGCGGCTCATGGCTTCGGCTGCCAAGCGGATCATGTTGAAGCTGCCCACCAGGTTGACCATGATGGTCTTGGTGTAGAGGCTCAGGGCGTGCGCTCCGTCCTTGCCCACCGTCTTGGCGGCGGTGGCGATGCCGGCACAGTTCACCAGCCCCATGAGCTTGCCCAGCGAGGTGGCCTTGGCCACCACGGCCTTGCCGTCCTCTTCGTTGGACACATCGCACTTGACGAAGGCACCTCCGAGTTCCGCGGCCAAGGCACGGCCTTTGTCTTCCTGCAGGTCCGCGATCACCACGGTGCCGCCTTGGCCTGCAAGCATGCGAGCCGTGCCCTCGCCCAAGCCAGAGGCTCCGCCGGTGACGATGAAAACCTTGCCCTTGATGTCCATGTGCTGCTCCCTTGTGTGGTTGGATGTGGTGTTGGCTGCAGGCCCGCCCAAATGAAAACGGCGACTCTTCGTCGCCGTGTGGTGGGCCGCGGTGCTTCAGCCCAGGGCTGCCAGGGCCCGCGAGGTGATTTCGTCGACGGTGCCCAGACCGCTGATCTTGGCGTAACGGGGCGCCTTGGCATCGCCGGTGGCCGCCCATTGCGAGTAGTAGTCGACCAGGGGCCGGGTCTGGCTCTGGTAGACGTCTAGGCGCTTGCGCACGGTCTCTTCCTTGTCGTCGTCGCGCTGGATCAGGTCTTCGCCGGTGGCGTCGTCCTTGCCGGCCACCTTGGGTGGGTTGAAGGTGACGTGGTAGGTGCGGCCCGAGGCCACATGGACCCGGCGGCCACTCATCCGCTCAATGATGGCGGCGTCGGGCACGTCGATCTCCAGGACGATGTCCAGCGGCACACCAGCCTGCTTCATGGCCTCGGCCTGTGGGATGGTGCGGGGGAAGCCGTCAAAGAGGAAGCCATTGGCGCAGTCTGGCTGTGCAATGCGCTCCTTGACGAGGCCGATGATGATGCCGTCGCTGACCAAGCCGCCCGAGTCCATCACCTTCTTGGCTTCCAGGCCCAGCGGCGTGCCGGCCTTCACCGCTGCGCGCAACATGTCGCCGGTGGACACCTGGGGGATGCCGTACTTCTGGCAGATGAAGGCGGCTTGGGTGCCTTTGCCGGCGCCAGGGGCGCCCAACAGGATGAGTCTCATGGTGGTGTGGTCTCCGAGTTTGAGAATAACACGCAGCCCCCACGCCAGGCTGACCCGGGGGGCTTCAGGGACGCTGCGCCAGGTGCAGTCGCACGCGCTCCAGGTCCTCTGGGGTGTCGACGCCGCCTTCTGGAGGCTGCTCGGTGACGTGCACGGCGATGGCGAACCCATGCCAGAGCACACGCAACTGCTCCAACATCTCGGCCTGCTCGAGCGGGCTGGGCTGCAATTGTGGGAAGCGGCTGAGAAAGCCCGCGCGATAGGCGTACAAACCGATGTGGCGCAGGACGGGTGCAGGTGCCTGCGCGAGCGGCTGCGCGGCGCGCCGGTCGCGCCAGGCCGGCAGCGGGCTGCGGCTGAAGTACAACGCGCGGCCCTGGGCGTCCAGCACCACCTTCACGACATTGGGGTTGAGCCAATCGGCTTCGCGGTCCAAGGGATGGGCGGCGGTGCTCATCACGCAGCCTGGGTGCTGCTGGAGTTGGCGCGCACAGGCATCGATCAGCGCGGGATCCATCAGGGGTTCGTCCCCTTGCAGGTTCACCACCACCTCGTCATCGGCGCAGCCCAGCTGAGCGCAGGCCTCGGCCAGGCGGTCGCTTCCACTGGGGTGGTCCTGGCGCGTCAGCAGGGATTGCACCCCATGTTCGTCGCAGGCCCGCACGATCCGAGGGTCGTCCGCCGCCACCACCACCTGTGCGGCGGCGCTGCGCTGTGCCTGCTGGGCCACACGCACCACCATGGGCAGGCCCTGCAGGTCGGCCAGGGGTTTGTTGGGCAGCCGCGTGGACGCCAAGCGGGCTGGGATGATGACGCGAAAGCTCACGGCCCTTGGCCCTCGGTTTCCAGGGGCAGCGCCTCGGATTCCAGCATCACGGGTATCCCATCTCGAATGGGAAACAGGAGGCGGTCTGCGGCGCAAGCCAGTCCCACGGGGCGCTGCTCCTCATCCCGGCGCATGGTCAGGGGGCCCTTGCACAGAGGGCATACGAGCAGCTCGATCAGGCGGTTGTCCATGGTTCAGGCCTTGAGGGCGCTGCCCGTGCGGATGGCTTGCAACCGCTGGTCCAGCGCCATGGTGAAGTCGGCGGGCAGGCACAAGTCTAGCCGCGCCACCCACACGCGGGTGCTGGTGGGATGGAGGGCGAGGTCGGTCAGCTTCACGGCATCCTTCTCTGTGACGATGACCTCGCGCACGGATGCGTCCCACGGCAAGGCATTCCAGGGGTCGTGGTCTGGCAAGGCATGGGTTTGCGCCAGCGCGATCCCGTGCTGGCGCAGGGATTCGAAGAAGCGCTCGGGCACTGCGATCGCGGCGGCTGCCTGCATCTGCAGTCCCCGAACGGCCTCCCAGCCACCATCGGCGGGGCACGGTTGGCCGGCCAGCCAATCCTGGAGGGTTTGGATGCCCGCCAGATGCCGCTGGGCGAGGAACCCGGGAAGCCCCAAGGTGGCCACACCGGCGCTGTACAGCAGCAGGGTCTTGGGCGGTAGCGTCGGCGGCAGGGGCTCGCGCAAGGGGCCCGCTGGGATGCACCAGCCGTTGCCCGCTCCACGTTCATCCACCACCACCACCTCCAGGTCGCGCCACAGGCGGTGGTGCTGCAGCCCGTCGTCGGCCACCACGACGTTCACCTCTGGACATGACTGCAGCAGGTGCTCGCGTGCGCGCCGGCGGTCCCGCCCAACCACCACGCGCACACCGGCTCGGCGTGCCAGCAGCAGGGGTTCATCGCCGACGTCCTGTGCATGGCTGCGCAGGGGGTCGACCAGCAGGGTTTGGCCGCTGCGGCGGCCATAGCCCCTGGAGACCACACCGGGTGTCCATCCCGCCTTCTGAAGGTGGGCCAACAGGGCCAGGGTGGTGGGGGTCTTGCCAGCGCCACCCACCACCCAGTTGCCCACCACGATGGTGGGTACAGGGGCGTGTACGGCCGCATCGGCCGGCTCCGGCGTTGCACGGCGCTGTAGGGGAGTGGGCGGGGCCGGGGCACGGGTCAGCCGCCGGTGGGCTGCGGCCAGCACCCTGTACGCCCAGGACAACGGGGCGAGGACCCAAATGCCCAGCGTACCGCCCAACTTCGGTGGGCGCCACCAAAGGGCGCCCAGGGCCTGCACCAGCTGTGCCAGCAGCGCCGGTGCGGCGGGTACCGGGGTGGGCTGAGTGGGGTTCGGGCGGCCTTGCACCGGTATCATGAGTCTCGACGTGTGCACAAGGCTTGTGGAGAAGCCTGGGTCTGTGGATAACTTTGTGAACAAGTCATGGGTGCGGGCACCAAAAGGCCAGTAGGGTTGACGCTTCGGTCTGCATCGATTTTGTTTCTCGGCAAAAACTCGTTTTAATTCAATAACTTGCGACGTAAACCCATGGTTTTCGGGGCTATAGTCCCGTGAAACGCCGATCTTCTCGTGCTTGTGGAGTACCCGACGATGCCCGCCAAGGGATGCACCCGTGAATCCTACCTCTGAGCGCGGTCCTGCCGGACGAATCTGGGGGGTGGCTGCACTGGTTCAGGCCCTGGGTGATGCCCTGCAGGCGAGGTTTGGGTCGGTTCGAGTGTGCGGCGAGCTCAGTGCCTGCACGCAGGCGGCCAGCGGCCACCGTTACTTCAGCCTCAAGGATGCGCAAGGCCATGACGCCTTGATCCGATGCGCGCTGTTCAAGCGCTCTGCGGCTCATTTGTCGTTCGTGCCTCGAGACGGCCTGCAGGTGGAAGCGGTGGGCCGCCTGGCCCTGTATGAGCCTCGAGGGGATCTGCAGTTCATCGTGGAGTCCCTGCACCTGGTGGGCTCGGGTTCGCTTTACGAGGAGTTTTTGCGCCTAAAGAACCGCCTGCAGGCCGAAGGCCTGTTTGACGAGGCCCGAAAGCGGCCGCTGCCAGCCCATCCACGGCGCATCGCGGTGGTCTCTTCGCTGCAGGCGGCCGCCTTGCGGGATGTGTTGACGGTGATCCAGCGCCGCGCACCGCATGTCCAGGTCGTGGTCTACCCCAGCTTGGTCCAGGGTACTGAGGCGCCGGTGGCGCTGGTTCGCGCGCTGCAACAGGCCGCCGATGATCCCGACACGGATGTCGTCATCTTGGCCCGTGGGGGAGGGTCCTTGGAGGACCTGTGGTGCTTCAACGACGAGCGGGTGGTGCGTGCCGTGGTGGGGTGCCCCAAACCGCTCGTGTGCGGGGTCGGGCATGAGACCGATGTGACGCTGTCGGACTTTGCGGCCGACATTCGGGCGGCCACGCCCACGGCGGCGGCCGAGTTGGCCACACCGGTGCGCGCTGATGAGCTGCAGGCACTGGCCGAGCAGGCACGGCGGATGGCCTTGTCGATGCAACGCAGCCTGGACCGTCAGGGGCAACACCTGGATCAGTTGGCCATGGCCGTGCTGCGCCCCGCGGCGGTTCTTTCACGGCATCAACAAGGCCTGCAGGCCCTGCAGGGGCGTTTGCTGCGGGCTGCGCTCGAGCCGCTTCAGCAGGAGGGCCTTTCCCTGCAGCGGCGGGCCTCAAGGCTGATGGCTGCGCAGACCCAGCAGCTCACCCTGGCTCAGCGACAGTGGGATCGCTTGCGGCTGCGGCATCAGGCCCAGGACCCGTCGGCTGTGCTCCAGCGGGGCTATGCCTGGGTGAGCGATGCGCACGGCGCTCCACTGACCTCAGCGCTGCAGGCCGTCCCGGGCCAGGCCCTGACAGCGGTCTGGCACGATGGCCGCGCACAAATGCGCGTGGAGTCGGTGCACCCGGTGACGAAGGGCGATAGTCCACGGCGACCTTGAGGCTGCCGCCGGTGCCTACAATCCGGCCAGTCTGTACCACTTCCGCCTAGAAGGACCCCATGGAACACACCCTGCCTGCCTTGCCCTACAGCCTGGACGCCCTGGCCCCGCACTACAGCCGCGAGACGCTGGAGTTCCACCACGGCAAGCACCACAACGCCTACGTGGTGAACCTGAACAACCTGCAAAAGGGCACCGAGTACGAGGCCCTGGACCTGGAGTCCATCATCAAGAAGGCCCCGAACCCGGGCCCCATCTACAACAACGCAGCCCAGATCTGGAACCACACCTTTTTCTGGCATTGCATGAAGCCCAACGGCGGTGGAGAGCCCAGTGGCGCCCTGGCGGCTGCCATCAACGCCAAGTGGGGCAGCTACGCCGCCTTCCGTGAAGCCTTCGTCAAGTCTGCTGTCGGCAACTTTGGCTCGGGCTGGACCTGGCTGGTCAAGAAGGCTGACGGTTCAGTGGACATTGTCAACACGGGTGCGGCCGGCACGCCGCTGACCGGTGCCGACAAGGCCTTGTTGACCGTGGATGTGTGGGAGCATGCCTACTACATCGACTACCGCAACCTGCGGCCCAAGTTTGTCGAGACCTTCCTGGACAAGCTGGTGAACTGGGACTTTGCCCAGACCAATTTCGCCTGATCCCAGCCGCCGGGCCTGCGCTGCCTGGTGACCGATCAACGACGGGGCCTTGGGCCCCGTTGTCATTTAAAGATCTCGCCGGAGACCTTGTCGCCTGGCTTGAGGCCGCGCTTGCTGAACCAGCCCGCGTTCATTTCCAGGGCGAAACGGGCGGGCCTCAGTGAGCAGTGGCTGTTGAGCGTCTGAGGCTTCATCTCCTCAATGTTGAGGATGGTGCCATCGTCCTGTAGGAAGGCGATGGACAGCGGGATGAGGGTGTTCTTCATCCAGAAGCACAGGGGCTCGGGCCGCTCGAACACAAAGATCATGCCGGCGTGTTGGGGCATGGCCTTGCGGTGCATCAACCCAATGGCGCGCTGCTCCGGTGTGCGGGCCACCTCGGCGCTGATGCGGTGCATTCCCATGGTGAGGGTGATGGCGGGCAGCTGCTGTGCACTGTCTTGCGCGCGGGCGACCCCTGGGGATGCAAGGGCGGCCAGCGCCAGCAGCACCAGCAGCGCCAGCTCCAAGCAGCGGCGCGCCTCCTGCGCCAGGCGTGTGGGCGGAAGCCGGTGCCATTGCCCCTCAGGGCGACCGGCCGGTGCGAAAACCGCTGCAGGTGTTGTGGGCTTCATTTGATCTGCGTCAGAGTGGGGCGTTCGGCGGCCCAGAAGAATGGTGGCATGGCGGGCCTCGCGCCCAACCGCAGCCGTTCATGATTCACGGAGTATCCATCCCCCCGCCCCAGCAGGCCGAAGATCGGCGGGAAGCGCCGCACGCCACCGGGGGCAGCGTAGAGGCGGCGCTGTGGATCCAAGGCATGCACTGCGCCGCCTGTTCAGGGCTGATTGAGGCTGCGGTGCGAAACGTGCCGGGGGTGCAGTCGATTCGGGTCAGCGCCTCGTTGCACAGGGCACAGGTGCGCTGGAGGCCGGATGTGAGCAGCCTGGCGCAGATTGTTCAGGCCATCCAGGCTGCTGGCTACGGCGCCGAGCCAGCGGGTGTAGCTGATCAGGGCCAGGTCAGGGCTGCAGAGCGCAAGCAACTGCTGTGGCAGCTCTTTGTGGCTTGGTTCTGTGCCATGCAGGTCATGATGTTGGCCACACCGGCCTATGTGGCCGCCGATGGGGACATGGCGCCCGACTTGTTGCGGCTGCTGAACTGGGCCCAGTGGTTGCTGTGCCTGCCCGTGATGTGGTTCTCGGCCTCGCCCTTCTTGAGCCAGGCCTGGCGGGCGCTGCGCCAGCGGCGCATCGTGATGGACGTGCCCGTGGCGTTGGGCATGGTGGTGATGTTTGGCGCCAGCACGGTGGTCAGCTTCAACCCGGGTGGGCCCTTGGGCGACGAGGTGGTGTTTGACTCGTTGTCGATGTTTGTGGCGATCCTGTTGACCGGGCGCTGGGTGGAGATGCGCCTGCGCCACCACGCCGCCGCCTCTTTGGAGCATCTGCTGCGGGATGTGCCGCAGCGCGTGGAGCGCCTCAAGGACCACGGTGGCAGTGACTGGGTCGACGCCTCGGCACTTCAGGTGGGTGACCGGCTGCGCGTGGCCGCCGGCGAGCGGTTTGCAGCCGATGCGGTGATCCTCAAAGGCAGCACGTCGGTGAGCCAGTCCTTGATGACGGGGGAGTCCCTGCCCGTGGTGCGAGAGCCAGGGCAGTCTGTGTGGCGCGGCAGCGTGAACCAGGGCCACCCGGTCGAGGTCTGCGTCACGGCCATTGGGCAGGACACGCACTGGGCGCGCCTGTTGGACTTGGCTGAGCGGGCCGCCCTGGAGCGGCCGCCCCTGGTGGCGATGGCCGACCGCTGGGCCGCTCCCTTTTTGTGGGGCGTCATGGCGTTGGCCCTGTTTTCCGCCGGTGTCTGGTGGTGGATCGAGCCCACGCGAGCCCTTTGGGTGGCGGTCTCCGTGCTGGTGGTGACCTGCCCGTGTGCCTTGTCCTTGGCCGCACCCGCTGCGTTGACGGCCGCAGCCCGGGCGTTTGCGCAACACGGTGTCCTGCTGCAACGGCTGTCGGCGCTGGAAGACTTGGCGCGCATCGACCAGGTGGTGTTCGACAAGACCGGCACCCTGACGCTGGACCGATTGAGCGTGGTGGGCGCACGCCTGTCAGAGGGAGCAGCCGCAGTGCCGCCTCTGCTGGCACACGCAGCCACCTTGGCCGCGTGGTCTCGCCACCCCGCCTCTCGTGCGCTGGTGCGTGCGGCGGGGGGTGGCGAGATGGACAAAGGGGCGTGGTCAGAGGTTCAGGAGCGACCAGGCTTGGGGCTGGAGGCCATCGATGAGACCGGCCAGCGCTGGCGCTTGGGCCGCATGGATTGGGTCAGCGGGACCTCGGCGACAGCTGAATCGTCCGGTGTCCAGCTGTCCGTGTCCAGCCTTCAACTGGCCTTTGGCCCCGTGGGCCGACCGCTTGTGGCCTTTGATCTGAAAGACACGATGCGCCCCGACGCCCAGATGGCCATTGCGGCGTTGCGATCCTTGGGTGTGACCGGCTTCGTGTTGTCAGGCGATGCACCGGAGCGCGTGGCTGGCGTGGCCGCGCAGTTGGGGTTGCCGGTGTTGCGTGCCGGCGCTACGCCAGCGGACAAGCAGATGCTGGTGGAGTCCCTGCAGCGACAGGGCCATGTGGTGGCCATGGTGGGCGACGGCATCAACGATGCACCGGTCCTGGGCCAGGCGCATGTGGCCATCGCCATGGGGCAGGGCAGTGCCGCTGCGGCCGCACAGGCCGACCTGGTGATCTGGCCGCCTCGCTTGGCCGTGCTGCCTCAGCTCATTGTTCAGGCACGCCGCGCGCAGCGGGTCATGCGACAAAACCTGTTTTGGGCATTGGCCTACAACCTGTTGGCCATTCCCTTGGCCCTGGCCGGCTGGCTGCCCCCCTGGGCCGCCGGTTTGGGCATGACCTTGAGTTCGCTCTTTGTGGTGCTCAACAGCTGGCGAGCCGGCGCTCCCGCTTCACCCACACCCGTCAACCCTCCCTGAGGCTCTATGGAAGTGCTCTATCTCCTCATTCCGCTGTCAGCCGTGCTCGTGCTGCTGATCCTGGGCGTCTTCGGTTGGGCCGTGCACCGCGATCAGTTTGAAGAGCTTGAGCGCGAAGGCGTGCGCATCTTGGAGGACCGGGCTTGATGAAGATCAAGGCCAACCCGAAGGTGAGTCGAAACAATCTGAAACCTTGAGGCATTTCAGTTGTTCGCGAAGGAGGGCGGCATGACCATACGAGCACCAACAGCGGTCCCGGCGCAGGGGGAGGTCTATGCGGACAGCACCGTTCGGCTCTTTGCCCTGGCTGCGGTGGTTTGGGGTGTGGTTGGGATGGCCGTGGGGGTGTTCATCGCCGCGCAGTTGGCCTGGCCCGAGTTGAACTTTGGGGTTCCGTGGCTGAGCTACGGCCGCTTGCGTCCGCTGCACACCAACGCCGTGATCTTTGCGTTCGGGGGATGTGCGCTCTTTGCGACCTCCTACCACGTGGTGCAGCGCACCTGCCAGACGCGTCTGTTCGCGCCGGGGCTGGCCATGTTCACCTTTTTGGGGTGGCAGTTGGTGATCCTGCTGGCGGCTGTGAGCCTGCCCTTGGGGGTCACCAGTGGCAAGGAATATGCGGAGCTGGAGTGGCCCATCGACGTGTTGATCGCCGTGGTGTGGGTGTCCTACGCCATTGTGTTCTTTGGAACCCTGGCCCAACGCCGTGTGCAGCACATTTACGTGGCCAACTGGTTCTTCGGCGCCTTCATCTTGACGGTGGCCCTGCTGCACATCGTGAACTCGGCGGCCATACCGGTGAGCCTGACCAAGAGCTACAGCGCCTATGCCGGTGTGCAGGACGCGATGGTGCAGTGGTGGTACGGCCACAACGCAGTGGGCTTCTTCCTCACAGCGGGCTTCCTGGGGATGATGTATTACTACATCCCCAAGCAGGCCGAGCGGCCGGTGTACTCCTACCGCCTGTCGATCGTCCACTTCTGGGCCTTGATCTTTACGTACATGTGGGCAGGCCCCCACCATCTTCACTACACCGCGCTGCCCGATTGGGCGCAAAGCATCGGTATGTTGTTTTCTCTGGTGCTGCTGGCGCCCAGCTGGGGCGGGATGATCAACGGAATCATGACCCTGTCAGGCGCTTGGCACAAGCTGCGGGACGATCCCATTCTGAAGTTCCTGATCGTCAGCCTGTCCTTTTATGGGATGAGCACCTTTGAGGGGCCCATGATGTCCATCAAAACGGTCAACGCCCTGAGCCATTACACCGACTGGACGGTCGGGCACGTGCACAGCGGTGCGCTGGGATGGGTGGGCCTGATCTCCATGGGTGCCCTGTACCACCTGATCCCGCGCATGTTCGGCCAAACGAAGATGCACAGCACCCGGGCCATCGAACTGCACTTCTGGGTGGCCACCATCGGCATCGTCTTGTACATCGCCGCCATGTGGATCGCGGGCGTGATGCAAGGCCTGATGTGGCGCGCAGTCAATCCGGATGGCACGCTGGCCTGGAGCTTCGTCGAGAGCGTGAAGGCTTCCTTCCCCTTCTATGTGATCCGTTTGGGTGGCGGTGTGCTGTACCTGGCCGGCATGCTGATCATGGGGTGGAACGTGGTGATGACCGTACGGGCTGGACGCCCACAAGCCGTTGCGATTCCGCTGCGCTTGGCACACGCTTGAAGGAATGAACATGGACGCCAGTACCAAGCCCACCGGTCACGAGCGGATCGAGACCAACAGCCTGTTGATGATCGTGCTCATCTTGCTGACCGTGGCGGTCGGCGGCATGGTGGAGATCATCCCCTTGTTCTTCCAACGGTCCACCACCCAGGCGATCGAGGGTCTTCAGCCCTACACCGCCTTGCAGCTTGCCGGCCGTGACATTTATGTGCGCGAGGGTTGCTACAACTGCCACTCGCAAATGATTCGGCCCTTCCGTGCCGAAACCCTGCGCTATGGCTCTGCATCGGTGGCAGGCGAGTTTGTCTACGACCGGCCCTTCCAGTGGGGCAGCAAGCGAACGGGGCCCGACCTGCACCGCGTGGGGGGCAAGTACAACGACGAGTGGCACCGTCTGCACCTGATCAACCCCCGTGACTTGGTGCCCGAATCCAACATGCCGGCATACCCATGGTTGGAGACGGCTGCGGTGGACGCCGAGATCCTGCCGGCCAAGATGACGGCCTTGCGCACCCTGGGACATCCTTACACGGACGAGGACATCGCCGGCGCCATCAGCGCAGCCAAGGGCCGCAGCGAACTGGACGCGTTGGTGGCCTACCTGCAGGTGCTGGGTACGGCGCGCAAATAGACAGTCTCAGCGGAAGTTCGATATGGACATCAACGATGTGCGCAGCCTGATCACCGTGGTGGGGTTCGGTTGCTTTCTGGGCCTGGTGGCCCACGTGTGGCGCGCCAAGGCTTTACCGGCCCACCGTGCCGCCTCGCAATTGGTCTTTGAGGGGGAGGGCGTCGAAGCCCCCCATCGGCAGGAGGGTGGACAAGGTGGCTGACTTCATTTCCCCCGGGTGGGCCCTGTTTGTGGCGGTGGCCACGGTCTTGGCCCTCATCGCGTGTCTGGCCCTCCTGGTGATGGCCAGCCGTCGAAAGGTGATGGCCGGCGACAACACCACGGGCCACGTTTGGGATGAGGACCTTCGTGAGCTCAACAACCCGCTGCCCCGGTGGTGGATGGGATTGTTCGTCCTCACGGTCGTGTTTGCCGCCGTCTATCTCGCCCTTTACCCGGGCCTGGGTGCGAACCCCGGCCTCCTGAAGTGGAGCAGCCAGGCCCAGTGGGAAGCCGAGCAGGCACAGAGCAGGGCGGAGCTCAGCAGCACGTACGCCCGCTTCGTTGAGCTCGATGCGCCAGCCTTGGCGGTGGACCCGCAGGCCCGCGCCATTGGGGAGCGCTTGTTTGTCAACCACTGCGCCGCCTGCCATGGGTCGGATGCCCGCGGGAGCAAGGGGTTTCCGAACCTCACCGATGCCGACTGGTTGCATGGTGGTTCACTGGAACAGATCAAGGAGACGATCACCAAGGGGCGGGTGGGGAACATGCCGCCCATGGCCGCGGCCTTGGGAAGTGCAGAGGACGCGCGCCAAGTGGCGCACTACGTCATGAGCCTCTCGGGAAGCCCGCACAACAGCTTGGCCGCACAAGCTGGCAAGGCCAAGTTCGCGGTGTGTGCCGGCTGCCATGGGGCCGATGGGCGAGGCAATACCGCCTTGGGCGCCCCCAACCTTCGAGACCGGGTTTGGTTGCACGGGTGGGGTGAACAGGCCATCGTGAACATCATCCAAAAGGGCAAGGTCAACGTGATGCCGGCTCAGGACAAGCTGTTGACGGCCGAGCAGATCCACGTGTTGGCCGGCTACGTGTGGGGCCTGTCGAACACCCGGTCAACGGTGGCTGCGCGTTGATCCTTCCCGTCCATCCGCAGCAGCCTGCCTCGGGAGCCGAAGGGCCTGAGGCGGCTGCTCGTGTGGTGTGGCTGTATCAGAAGCACGAGAAGATCCACCCGAGGACCGTTAAGGGTTGGTACCAGCGCTGGCGTTGGGCCTTGGTTTGGATCACGCAGCTGTTGTTCTACGGGCTTCCCTGGCTGCCCTGGAATGGGCGGCCGGCCGTCTTGCTGGATCTGCAGGCACGGCGCTTTTACATCTTTGACCTGGTTCTCTATCCGCAGGATTTCATCTATCTGGCCGGCTTGTTGATCATCGCGGCCTATACGCTGTTCTTGTTCACGGCTGTGGCCGGGCGGCTGTGGTGTGGCTACGCGTGTCCTCAGACGGTTTACACCGAAATCTTCATGTGGATCGAGCGCCGCCTGGAGGGCAACCGCAGCGAGCGCATCAAGCGCGACCAAGGTGGATGGACATTCGACAAGCTGTGGCGCAAGTCGCTCAAACAGGGTGCCTGGATCGCTTTGAGCCTGTGGACTGGTCTGACATTCGTGGGCTACTTCACGCCGATTCGGCAGTTGTGGGCCGAGTCCTTCACCCTGGCGTTTGGCCCCTGGGAGTGGTTCTGGGTGCTGTTCTACGGTCTGGCCACCTACGGCTTCGCCGGACACCTGCGCGAGCAGGTCTGCAAGTACATGTGCCCCTACGCGCGCTTTCAAAGCGCCATGTTCGACAAGGACACCCTGGTCATCACCTATGACCAGGCCCTCGGAGAGCCCAGGGGCAGCCGAGGCCGCCGCGAAGACCATGAGGGCAAAGGATTGGGCCGTTGCATCGACTGTGGGCTGTGCGTGCAGGTGTGCCCCACCGGCATCGACATTCGTCAGGGCTTGCAGTACGAGTGCATCGGATGTGCAGCCTGCATCGATGTCTGCGATTCCGTCATGGACAAGATGCACTATCCGAGGGGGTTGGTTCGCTACGACACCCAGAACCACATGGCCCTGAGCGGCTCTGGCCCATCGGTGTGGCGCCGTGTGTTGCGGCCCCGTGTGCTCGTCTACGGGTCGATCCTGGCCTTGATCGTGGCCGGGATGGTCGCCAGCTTGGCCTTGCGTCATCCCTTCCGGGTGGATGTGATTCGCGACCGTGCTTCCCTGGCCAGGCTCGGACCCGATGGGCAGGTGCAAAACGTCTACCGACTCCAGTTGATGAACGCGTCGGAGCAGCCGCAGCTGTTTCGCTTCAGTGCGGAAGGACTGGACGGGCTCAGGCTGGTGAGTCAGGCGGTGGACGGTGACGGTGTGTCGGCCTCGGCACGGGTGGAGGGCTCGCAGGCGCGCTGGGTGGCCGTGACTTTGGAGCTGCCACCCGAAGCCCATCAGCAACTCAAGCCCGGCAGCCACCCGGTTTCCATGGTGGTGCAGGTGTTTGATGACACGGGCGGGCCGAGCCTGGGCTCGATCAAGGAACGGAGCACCTTCATCGTGCCGCGATGAGGGGCGTTGCTCAGATGATGCGGCACGAGGAGCCCATGACGATGGCTGAAACACCCAAGCTCAATGAGCGCCAAAGCCAAAGCGAGCGGCGCGAGGCCTCAACGGTCGCGGCCAAGGAGGCGCCCTGGTGGCGCCACCCCATGGTTTGGCTGGTGATTTCGGGCCCGCTGTTGGTGGTGGTGGCGGGCTTTTGGACCCTGTGGCTGGCCATCCAGCATCCAGACCCGATCGTGACGGACCACCGTGCACAGGGTGTCAGGGCCGACGACGCGCACGCCCCCGCCCAAGTGGCGCGCAACCATGCAGCCACCAGCCGGGCGCGCCCGTGATGCAGGCCTCCAGCGACTCCGATCCCCAGGAGGATCCACCCGCCACACCGCCCGTCGGGCCGGTTCAGCTGATGGCCATGCAGATCGCCTGGCCATCCTTTCTGATGGCCGGTGTTATGGAGGGCTTGGTGTTTTCGGTGGTCGACCCATCAGCGCTCCATTGGTTCGGACAGCAGGCCATCGACTGGCCTGTGCAGGCGGTCTACACCGTCAGCTTCTTCTTGTTCTGGTTGGTCATCGCCTTGGCCTGCGGTATCAGCCGCGCCCTGCAAACCTTCACCCACGATGTGAGGGTCGGCCCCTGAGGGCGTCTGTGCCCTTGCTTGGTGCGCAGACGCACCCTTGGTGTCAGCACGGTGTGGCTGCGCCCACCAGGTCCTTCAAGCGTGCTTGGTCGAGGATGCGGATCTGGCGCTGTTTCACGTCCAGCAGACCCTCGTCCTGGAAGCGGGAAAAGGTGCGGCTGACGGTTTCAAGCTTGAGGCCCAGGTAGCTGCCGATTTCCTCGCGCGTCATGCGCAAGACCACTTCTGAAGACGAGTAGCCGCGGCTGTGCAGCCGCTGGGTCAGGTTGACCATGAAGGCCGCCAGACGCTCCTCGGCCTTCATGCTGCCCAGCAGCAGCATGACACCGTGGTCGCGCACGATCTCGCGGCTCATGATCTTGTGGAATTGCCGTTGAAGCTCGGTGAAATCACGGGAGAGCTCTTCGAGCTGATCGAAGGGGATGATGCACACCTGCGAATCTTCGAGCGCGGTCGCCGTCACCGTGTGTGCGTCGGTGCTGATTCCGTCCAGGCCCAGCAACTCACCCGTCATCTGAAA